>JBNJGZ010000107.1:0-7110 GCA_051748065.1 Bacteroidota bacterium | reverse complement strand
TATGAAACATATTTTTTTTACAGTTATTCTGATTTTATCAGGACTGGCATTATTCAGCCAGGAACGAGTTGTTAATGTTGATTTTGAGTCATCATCATTTAAGACAAACCCTACAATACCTTTTGATCAACCTTTTGGTATTCAGGGAGAAGTAGCTTCGGACGTGGAGCTTGTTGAAGTGGATATTATGAGTGAAAATACGGACAATGTATTGCATTCATTTACATGGAACCGAAAAAACAGTAACCAATCTCCCGGGTTTAAGGTTGTAATTCCGCCGGTTTTAAAGTCAAACACGAAATATGATTTCTTGATCAAGACCTATAAATTAATGACGCCAAAACAGAAAAAGGAGTTAAAAGAAAAGCTCCGTGAACGTGTTGTTTATTTGCTAAGGAGTAATATAATTTATGACGGTAATGATATTGAAGTACAAAAACCCAAACATGTATACAAGAAATTATCAATGCTCATTGACGAGGCATTAAAATATCAGCGTTCGAAAAATCAGATAGAACGCCCGGAGCTTAGTCGTTTAGTTTGTGATGAGCTGGAGCGGTATGCTGATTTTAAATTTAAAGATTTTTTAAAACAAAAAGAAGAATCCAAACTAAATGAGGACGCAAAGCAGTTGGTAGAAAGAAAGATAGAAGGATTGGCTGATGTTGTTATGTCGGAAGTGAATCCTTACATAAATTCCGATTTAGTTCAATTGCATCGTCAGGCTTCTGTGAAGTCTGTTCCTACTGATAGAGAACCATTTACTTTGCCTGTTAATTTCGGCATATATGCCTGGAGTAAAAGTATAGATGTAGGTAATACAACAAGCCGGAATCTGGATTTTACACCGGCTATAGGTTTTACAGTGCCATTTGCTTCAAGAAGTTCCCTGTTAAGAAAATCAAAGACTTTTGATTCTTTTGGTTATTCCATGGGTGTCTTGCTTAATCCTGTAAAAGATGCAAATGGAACAGAATATATTACACCTACCATAAATTTACCTGTATACGCAGGCCTGGGCGTCAGAGTTTTTAAAGTTTTACGGTTAAATGCAGGTGCTCTTATGATTGCAAAAGAGGGACAGCAAAACTTTAGTAGTTTTAATATTTTACCAACAGCCGGACTGGCATTAGAATTAGACGTATGGATGGGAATCAAAAAATAAAAATAGTAGCTTTTTTACTGATGACAGTTTTGGTATGGGGCTGCCAAAGCAGGCGCCCTGCCGGTACGTATCTGTATACGGAAACAGAAAAAAACTCCTCAGTAGCTGATTCTGACAGTAGCTATTATAGAACGAATAAATTAGTTAAAGCTGATTCTATCCCATCCGCAGTTTATGAAACAAAACAAAAAGCGGATTCATTAAGGAAAAATGTGAGTTCAAAATTGGAGGGGAAAAGCGATACTTCTTATTCGACTTATGAGGAATCGGAAGAGAGTAAAACAAACAAAGCAGATAATAGAAAAAAGGTTTTAGATCAGCCGAAAGAAGAATTTGCTACTTCATCCCGAAGCCGCACCGACACTGTATATATTGATGAAAAAGAAAAAGCACAGGTTACAGTTCGAAATGTTGATAATGATCAGGAAATAGAAGCGTTGCGAGCCCAATATAAAGAAGACCTGAAGGATTTGAATGAAGTTGTAGAAAACCTTAAGGATCAACTACAGCAGATTGAGCCTAAACCAAGACAGACAGAAAGCCAGCAGACCGTTACACGAGTTATTGCCAGAGAGCGGACTGATGGGGATAGGAATTATGTATCAAAAGCGTATAAAGATTCTTTACATGAAACTCAGTCGCAGCTTCAGAGATTGAAGGATTCGTTGAGTTTATTAGTTAATGAAAATGAAAAACTGGCCACAAGAGCCTATCGCCAGGGACTGGAATTGCAAGAGCAAGAAGACAGTACTAATCTTGCTATGGATACGACTATAAAAGTAGTTGGAATAAGTGACGTGGCAGGAAATCAAAAAGATACGATAGAACAATTGCGATTAACTTTAGAGCAGTTGAAAAATCAAGAGCTTGTCAGGGCAGATACAATAAAGATATACTTACCTGATACTGGGCAAATACAAATCCGTAAACAATATGAACAGCAGTTAGAAGAAAAAACCGAAAGAATTAAAAGTCTGCAAAAGCAGTTGAAAGAAAAATCATTTAGCACAAGAGAAGATGTTAAAGCTAAAACTGATACGATTTCTTTTAAAGCCTATTTTGAAGCCAATGCTTTGGAACCAGATAATTTTGCGAAATTGAAAGATCGCTTGCAGAAAATAAAGCCTGAAAAAGCAGAAATGATCCTTTTGTCAGGGCATACAGACAGTTCAGGTGATGCAGACAGAAACCATGAATTAACGTCAAAACGGATGCATTTCATAAAGAATTACATCGTTAATAAAGGTTTTGATCCCCGGAAGATCTATAAGCAAAATTTCGGAGAGAAATTTGCCTCAAAAGAGAAAATAGAAAGCGAGAGAAGGGTAGAGGTGAGGATTTATTTGAAATAAAATTGATAAACGTTTTATGAATAATGAAACATTTATGTTGAATAAAAAAAATGTGTGGCCCGGAACCTTGTATGTTTTATTGCTTTATTTTTTGAAATAAACAAATACCCGTCCGAAATTATCTTTGTCTTTATTAATTCGGTGATATTGTTTTTTAATGTGCGGTTGTTCAAGGAATTTTAAAACACGTTTTTTCAGTTGGCCACTACCTTTACCCGGAATGATCTCAACTGTTTTGATTTTTTTCTCAATAGCTTCCTCTATGATATTATTTAGTGTTTGTCCATAATGTCCAATTTCTGCGTTATGCTCGTATTTAAAACAGTCATTTACCAGAGTAAACTCCTTGGTTTTAAATACTTCGCAAGCCTTGAACTTGAACATTATGAACTAAACACTTACTCTATTGACAGACTCTATTTAGTGTTTGCTCAATTTTATTTCCTTTGTTATAGATATCATGCAGGTCTAATTTAAGTTTTGCCATAAATATTAAAATTAATACTGAGCCAGAATAAAGGCCAGAATAAAGATTTGTCCTTTAGATAGATTAACTTTTATTGATAAAAATCCTGGCTCTTGTTCATTTTCTTCAGCACATTAAAAAATTCATTAAGGATCATAGCCGTTGCTCCCCAGATGATCGTGCTGTTAACTTTAAAACACGGAGCTTTTATTTCCCTGAAGGTTCCTCCGTAAAAGGTTTTATTTTGCACTATGCCCGGCTTGTTAAAGTCTTGAAGCGGGATTTCAATAATTTCAGCCACTTCATCGGGTTGGGGAATAAAATCAGGTTGTTCTTCCAATATGCCAACCACAGGAGTTACAATGTAATTACTTGGCGGAATATAGATAGGTGATAATGATCCCAGAATTTCAATCTTTCCCGGATTTATATTTACTTCTTCGTTGGCTTCGCGTATGGCTGTTGCCGTAATATTGGAATCATAGAGTTCCCTTCCGCCACCGGGTAAGGAAATCTGACCACTGTGAATTCCGTCATATTCGGGCCTGCGTATAAAACAAAGATGCCACAAAGAATTATGGGGATACAAAGCAATTAAAACAGCACTTTCACGAGCGGATGATGAATGATCAAACTCCATTTCCCGGTTTAATGGCGCCATCTCTTTATGAGATAATAAGCCCGGTAAGTCATTGTTCAGGCATTTACGCAAATGCCTGCCTAACTTCTCCTTTTTTGTGGTTGCAATTTCAAGCATTAATCGTGCTTTTCTTCTGGTATTAATATCGATCGACAGAATCTATTCCATAAAAAAACAAGTGTCTTTATTAAAATGTTCGATGGCAAAGCTAAACAAAAAAATTGTTGCTCCAGTCTGCTCTTCTGCTATAAAATAGTTGGTGTAACGATAAGCTTCCCTCTTTTATAAAAAAAAGGCCTCATCATAGTGAGGCCTTTTACGTAAGATTTCAGGTTTGTTTTATAAACTAAATAAGTTTACTGGTTTTTTCGTTTTGGGATCAATCAATTGCCATTGCTGGCTTTTGCCATTATGCCGTGACCATTGGTGACATTTAGGACCGTTTTCATTTATCTTTCCTCCATCTACATCCACAGCTTTTCTGCTGTTTTTGTTAACCAGGACAAAAGTTGTTTTACCGGTTATGTAAATTCCCCATTTCTGGGAATTTCCGCCATGCGGGTCCCATGTATGCAGCTCCCCACCATTATTTTTTGATGTACCTTTAACATCGGCTGCTTTATGTCCATTTTGGAAGATAATCTGAACCCAGCTATGATCGCCCGTCGGTTTAATTTTTACCTTGCGGTCGGCACCACCATCCAAACTCCAAAGTTTTATTTGTTCACCTTTTCCTTTGCTTTCATTGTCGCTACCGGGTAAATCCCAGTATTTTTTACTATGGGCGGATTTGATATGATAGGTTCCTTTCAATTTTTTTGCATCAGCTATTCTTGGGTAGGAACGCAACACCCATTTTTGGTTATCACCTCCGTGGAATTCCCACTGTTGAACTTTACCACCGTTTTTGTTTACTTCACCTGAAGAAGCATCAATGTACTTTCCTGAGCGTTTGTTTTTGATATACCAGGTATTTGGAGCACCGGCATATTCAAAGCTAAATAACTGCTGAGCCTCACTATTTTTATCCCAAATTTGTATTTTCCCTCCATTTTTATTGATTGACCCCATGCTTACATCCAATACTCTGGTGGTCCATGTCGGCCTGATGTAAAAATACTCTTTATCCTTATCTGCAGGTTGAAGCTTAATAAAGCGATCATCGGGTCCCCAGCTCATGCTCCAAAGTTTCAGTCTGGAACCATTTTTATTATTGTTTGCTTTGCCATCAAAGTCCCAGTATTTTCCACCGTCTACACATTGTACATTGTAAATACTGTAATAATCGTAGGGCGGCGCCATAAGTTTGGGGTCGGTTTCTTCAAATACCCATTTTTGATTTTCAGCACCGGTAAATTTTTGCTGTTTGACTTTAACGTGATTTTTAACTTCTGTTGCCGGAGCAGGAGCAGCATTTGCTGATGGTCCTTTTTTGCGGGATTTTTTTCCGCCACTTCGGATGCCCTGTTTGCCATCGTTTGAACTTACTTCTCCGGCAGTCAGGTATAAACCGCTGCACTTGGCTACCAGATAATAGGTGTTGTCTTCATCTTCTACAGGTTCCATTTTAAACATCTGAGCAGCATTATTTTTGCCGTGGCTCCAGAGATGAGCTACAGCTCCTTCTTTTTTCGAACCTCCTTTTATATCTACGACCATATTTACATGCTGTGGCTGCAAAAAGACATAGTCTGATTCTGTTTTATGCGGGAGGATTTTAAAATAGCGATCTGCTCCGATTTTATTTTTCTTTTTTAAATCACTGTCATACATTTGAAGAACTCCCCTGCGCCCTTGCGCTGCTGTATTGGAACCTTTTAAATCCCAATATTTGTCAGTACCTTTACTTTTAATACGATATACTTTATCGGCCAGAGAAACCAGATTTACCATAGATTCAGGTAATTCATGGTTTTTAACCAATACTTTATCAAAATAGGCTTTTAACTTATTCTTACGAGATTGGGTAGATGCGAGTTCCCAGATAGGAATAAGGCTTTTCTCGTCAAAGTCGCAAAGTACAGGCATGTCACGAATACCGGCAGCCCAATTCTCATAGGCTTCATAATTGTTGATGTCGTTAGCATATTCTGCATTCCCGCCTGTAACTGTAAGTTTTGTTTTGGTGTTTTCTTTAACTTGCTTTTGTTGTTCAGACATTTCCGTACTTGCATCCGCACTGATAGCTTTGTACTGGGCTTCCACCGTAGCACCAATAGTTTTCGAGTCCATGCTGGTAGTGATTTTCGTTACACTGGAATAATCTGCACGTCCTCCCAGATAAGCCGAAGCGATGTAGTGGGTCCCATAAATATCAAAAAGCTTAGCCGGAGGCATATTGTCAATATCCTCTTTGACTTTCGGCTTGAGCATTTCTTTATGGTCATTCCGTTCATCAATAGCAATTTGCCATGTACGGTTGGCATCGCGGATTGTATGGAAGTATCGAGCACTACTTCCTGAGGATGACTGAGAGAAAGTAGAGTTTACAGAAGCACTAAATAACATTGCATCTACTCCTAAACCTACTGATGAGGAGAAGGATTTAGCATAAGAGCGCTTATCAGCTCCTGAAGCTTCAGTTCTTTCTTTCTGGCTTACATTTTTTAGCATAACACTGCCGGGAATACTATAGCTGTAGCTTCCGAAATTTTTGTCATAAGAATCGCCCCAGTCAAAAAGACAATAATTTTTTAAACTTTCGTTATCAGCAAATTTGCCGAACACATCGTAACCATAACCCACAATATCCTGTCCGGGAGCTGTGGTTGGTTGGGCCTGAATAAATGATGTTAGCCAGAAGGTTAACATCATAATGGTAACAATTTTTCGCATAAAATGATCTTTTTTTAGTGTGTAAATGGTTATTTGTTTTTCTATAATTAAATGCACAATAATTACATATGTATATTTTTGGCATCCGGATTTTTATAAAAGTCCAACAAAAATAAAAGAAAGTAATATTATACTAGTTAAATTTATTCTAAATAAGACCGAGTTCTTATTGAAAAGTTATTTATAAACTGGTATTTAGAAATATATATGTTTATAAATTATTGGTATAAATTACGAATTTGTTGTTGACAACATTTGATTAGAAAACTTGTTAATTGATGATGATAACAATTCGCTCAGGAGCATTTGAACTTCTTTGCATTTTTATATCTTTGCCAATCGTTTTTTAAAATTATTCAAACGCAATGATAAATATAAGTTTACCTGATAATAGTGTGAAACAATATCCGGAAGGAATTACATCGCTGGATATTGCAAAGGATATTAGTGAAGGTCTGGCCAGAAATGTGCTTGCAGCAAAAGTAAATGGCGAGGTCATCGATGCCTTGCAACCAATTCATCATGATGCTGAAGTTAAATTATTAACCTGGGATGATCCCGAAGGGAGGGATGCCATGTGGCACTCCAGTGCTCATCTGATGGCGGAGGCAATTGAACAACTTTATCCCGGTGTTAAATTTGGAATAGGGCC
>JBNJGZ010000106.1:3958-7159 GCA_051748065.1 Bacteroidota bacterium | reverse complement strand
TGCATAATTTTTTCATTTACAGGTATTTCACCAAGCAATGGAATATTGGTTTCTTTAGCTAGTTTCTCACCACCTTTCTTTCCGAAAAGATAGTATTTTTTATCCATCGCATCTTCAGGAGAAAAATAAGACATATTCTCAATAACCCCTAACACGGGTACCTCAATCTTTTCCTGACGAAACATACCCACAGCTTTTCTAGCATCGGCTAATGCCATTTCCTGTGGTGTAGTAACAATAACAGCTCCTGTAATAGCCAATGACTGTACGAGAGTCAGATGGATATCTCCTGTGCCCGGAGGCAGGTCCAATATAAGATAATCAGCTTCTCCCCATTGAGCTTCTGTAAACAACTGTTTCAAGGCATTCGAGGCCATCGGGCCGCGCCAGATCAAGGCTTGATCAGGATCGACAAAAAAACCGATAGACAATAGTTTAATTCCATATTTCTCTATAGGAAGAACTTTAGTTTTTCCATCTACGTCTGTAGCCTGTGGTTTCTCATTCACCACATCAAACATCATCGGCACAGAAGGACCATAAATATCCGCATCAACCAAAGCAACTTTTGCCCCGGTTTGAGCAAGACTTACCGCAAGATTGGAAGCAACCATTGATTTTCCTACGCCCCCTTTACCTGAAGCAACTGCTATAATATTCTTAACCCCGGGAAGGGATAAAATATCTTGCTGAGACTGCCCTTGTTTCGTATCCATCTTTTTTGCCTCTACTTTTTGACGTGCTACCACCTTAATATTTCCTTCAATTTTGGCATCATCTCCCAGTGATTTCTTTATAGTTTTTACGCAAGCCTGCCTTAGAGACTTAATAAATGGATCATTGGACTTTTCAAAAATCAGTGTAAAGGAAATATCATTTCCGTCAATACGAATATCATTGACCATTTTTAAATCAACGATGTTTTTTTTCTTTTCCGGATGTTCAACTTTTCGCAACGCATCCAGAACCTGTTTTTCTGTATAACTCATAATCAATTACTTCTGTTTATATATTTAAAACAAACTATCTTTATTTAGATTTTGTAAAAGTAATAAATCAGTAGCAATTTACCAACCAATCGAATAATAGAAAAAACAATAACTGGTGGACCATAATTCCTGATTCAATAAAGATATTGAAAAAATTGAGCATCTGTAATTTATAGACCCCAATCAGCTTAAAAGAATTCAACACCAGTTTGATTATATCAAAGTCAAAATATTTTCCTATTAATTCAGTAGGGTTATTTTCACTCATCAACCTCAAAACATCCATAAATTTTGATATTCAATAACATATCAAATCGATTATTTATATTATTTTTGAGAAAACAATATGTTACTTTTGCAAATGGAGATTTTGTGAAACTATTCACAAAGTTTTTTGTTATAATTTTGCAGTAACCGTAAATTTCGATAACCTTCATTATGGGAAAGGTAGTTAAAATCAACAAAGGGCTTGACATACCCCTGAAAGGGAAAGCCGAAAAGACAATAACGCCGGTGGAACCCCTCACCTATGCGTTAAAGCCGACCGATTTCACGGGGGTATTTCCTAAATTGCTATTAAAAGACGGTGCGAAAGTAAAAGCCGGAACAGCAATTTTTTACGACAAATACAACGACTCGGTAAAGTTCACATCTCCGGTCAGTGGCACGATAAAAGCTATTAATCGTGGGCCTAAGCGTGTTATAGAAGAAATTGTAATTGATCCCGATGGCAATCAGGAATACGAAACATTTGAAAAGGCAAATCCGCAAGACCTTGATGCGGCGAAAATCAGAGAAACGCTTCTGGAAAGTGGTCTGTGGCCAGCCATACGGCGTCGTCCGTTTGACGTAATTGCCCGTCCTGAAGATGATCCAAAAGCCATTTTTGTTTCAGGTCTGGATACCCACCCACTGGCGCCTGATTTAAGTTTTATCGTCCATGGAAAAGGTGAAGAATTTCAAACAGGTCTGGATGCACTAAGCAAACTTACCAATGGAAAAATTCATTTAAACATCAAAGCAAAAGACAAAAATTCAGGTGTCTTTACTAATGCCAAAGGTGTTCAAATCAATAAAATTTATGGGCCGCATCCTGCAGGGAATGTAGGTACTCAAATCAATAAAATAGACCCTGTCAATAAAGACGAAGTCGTATGGAGTGTTAATGTACAGGATATCATAACAATGGGTCGTCTTTTCTTAACCGGAAAATATGATGCAACTAAAATCGTGGCTTTAACAGGCTCCGAGGTCAAAAAACCTCAGTATTACAAACTTATAAACGGTGCTTCAATAGAGCCTCTTGTGAAAGACAATCTGGTTAATGATCATGTCCGCTATATAAGTGGTAATGTTCTCACAGGCTCAAAAATATATGAAAAAGGATACATCGGATATTACGATCATCAGGTGAGTGTTATCCCGGAAGGTGATTATTATGAATTTATAGGCTGGGCAGCACCAGGCTTCAACAAATTCAGCGTTTCACGGACATATTTTTCCTGGCTACGTCCCGGAAAAAAATACCGGATAGACACTAATCTGAAAGGGGGACCAAGAGCTTTAGTCATGACCGGATATTACGAAAAAGTTTTTCCGCTGGATATTTTCCCCATGCAAATCATCAAATCCATAATGATAGAAGATATTGAAGAGATGGAAAAGCTGGGGATTTATGAAATTGCGCCCGAAGACTTTGCTTTATGCGAATTTGTTGACACGTCCAAGACGGAAATCCAGAGTATTGTCAGAGAAGGGCTTGAAAATGCACGCAAAGAATTGATGTAATTCAAATAAGACAACTTTATAGTATTGATATAAATTAAAACAGAAGCTGATTAATGAAAGCTTTAAGAGATTTTTTAGACAAGATAAAGCCAAACTTTGAAAAAGGAGGAAGATTTGAAAAGCTTCACTCCACATTTGATGCTTTCGAAACCTTTTTGTTTGTACCCAATACGGTAACAAAAAAAGGCAGCCATATTCGTGATGCCATAGATATGAAAAGGACCATGGCTACTGTCGTTTTAGCCATGATCCCTGCCTTACTTTTTGGCATCTGGAATGTTGGCTATCAACATTTTCTATCGCTCGGCGGAGAAATGCCGGATTTCTGGCCAATCGTAGGTTACGGACTGTTAAAAGTTCTTCCTATCGTGGTTGTTTCTTATGTCACCGGTCTGGCCATTGAATTTGCGTTTGCCCAGATACG
>JBNJGZ010000106.1:0-3858 GCA_051748065.1 Bacteroidota bacterium | reverse complement strand
ATTCCCGGTTCCATCGGGGAAACATCCACGGCTTTGATAATCGTCGGAGCTATTATTCTTCTTTTTACCGGAGTAGGTAGCTGGAGGATTATGCTATCGGCCGTTGCCGGAGGTTTAATTATGGGATTACTTTTTAACCTTTGGGGAGCCAACGAATTTATGACCATCCCGGCACATCACCAACTCGTTATGGGCGGTTTTGCTTTCGGTGTCGTGTTTATGGCTACTGACCCGGTTTCAGGATCACAGACCAATAAAGGAAAATACATTTACGGTTTTCTGATTGGATTTTTAGCTATCCTGATCCGTGTGTTCAACCCGGCTTATCCCGAAGGAATTATGCTGGCGATTCTTTTCATGAATGTCATGGCGCCGCTAATCGATTACTATATCATTCAGGCCAATATCAAACAAAGAGCAAAGCGAGCCAAATTAACAACAACATAACCCGGAAAAACAAGAAAAATGTCAAATTCATACATATTCCGTTTTGCCATAATCATGGTTGTTTTGGTTGCAGCTATTTTAACAGCTGTTGCAACTTTATTGAAGCCCATGCAAGAGGCGAATAAAAACGCTGAGAAGATGCAGGCAATCCTGAGTTCGGCGAATATTAATGTAGAGCGTAGCGAAGCGATCGATACATATAAGGAACAACTCCTGGCCGAATATACGGTTAGTCTGGACGGGGAAATTGTATCAACCTACAAAAGCGGGGAGGAATCAGCAGATGACCCAAACCGGGCTTTCAATATCAACATGAAAAAGTTATTGGACAAATTAAAACGATACAAAAAAGGAGATCTCTCCGAAGCACCCGATTTGCCTTTGTATGTTTTGAAAAGCACGGAAGGCGACTCGTTATTTATCATTCCAGTAAGAGGGAAAGGTCTTTGGGGGCCTATCTGGGGCAATATTGCTTTGAAAAAAGACCTGAATACGGTTGTTGGAGCCAGTTTTGATCATGATGGCGAAACCCCCGGATTAGGTGCTGAAATCAATACCGATGATTTTTCCAATCAGTTCAAAGGAAAAAAACTCTTTAACGAAGAAAATGAGTTCGTATCCATTGATGTCGTCAAAGGCGGAGTAGAAAACAGCTCCGTACCACCGGAACATGGCGTTGATGCCATCTCCGGAGGCACAATCACCAGTGATGGTGTTTCAGATATGATCGAAGATGTTATTGAAAATTATTTACCGTTTATAAAAAAACATAAATAGATATGGCTGAAACAAAAGAAAAAGAGCCACTGTTTTCATCAAAAAACAAGAAGCTATTATCCGAACCAATGGTCAGGAACAATCCCATTACTGTTCAGGTATTGGGGATATGTTCGGCCTTAGCAATTACGGTAAAGCTGGAGCCTTCCCTGGTAATGGCTATAAGTGTAATTGCCATTATGGGTGCGGCTAACCTGATAATCTCGCTTATGCGTTCGCTGATCCCACCACGCATCCGTATTATAGTTATGCTAACTGTAATTGCGTCATTAGTGGTATTAGTAGATGAAATTCTTGCCGCTTTCTTATATGATGTCAGCAAGCAATTATCAGTATTTGTGGGATTAATCATTACCAATTGTATTATCATGGGTCGTCTGGAAGCTTTTGCATCCAACAATAAGCCATGGCCATCATTTTTGGATGGCATAGGAAATGCTGCCGGTTATGGCTGGATTTTGATCATCGTTGGTTTCTTCCGCGAGCTGTTCGGCTCAGGTGAAATTTTTGGTTATCCCGTTTTTGAGAAGATCGGTTTATATGAAACCGGTTACGTTGATAACGGATTGATGATCCTTCCACCCGCAGCTCTCTTTATTGTAGGCATTGTCATCTGGGTACATCGTTCACGCCACCCTGAATTAATAGATATAAGCTAATAAGAACCGTCAAGAAAACGAATCATGGAAAATTTATTTGACATATTTATAAAAGCAATCTTTGTAGAGAACATGATCTTTGCCTACTTTTTGGGCATGTGTTCCTATCTTGCTGTATCCAAGACGGTAGAGACATCCACGGGATTGGGATTTGCTGTAATTTTTGTTTTGGGTATCACCGTTCCGATAGATTATCTGATCAATGAATACCTTCTGGCCGACGGAGCCTTAAGCTGGCTTGGGCCGGAATTTGCCGGTATTGATTTAAGTTTCCTTTCCTACATTATGTTTATTGCAGTAATTGCCTCAATGGTACAGCTTGTGGAAATGGTTATTGAAAAATTCTCCCCCAGTTTATATGCCAACCTGGGCATATTCCTTCCGTTAATAGCAGTAAACTGCTCCATTTTAGGTGGTTCTTTGTTTATGCAGGAAAGAGACTATAACAATATTGCAGAAGCCACTACTTTCGGGTTAGGTTCCGGTGTGGGCTGGTTTCTGGCTATTGTAGCTATTGCTGCTATACGCGAAAAGATCCGTTATTCCAATGTCCCGGCACCTTTGCGCGGACTTGGTATTACTTTTATCATCACAGGCCTGATGGGTATTGCCTTTATGGCCTTTATGGGTATTGAATTGTAAAACAAAAACACACAAAAATGATATTGCTTGAAGCTTCCATAACTACCATTATCCTTTCCAGTGTAGCTGTATTTCTTTTTATCATACTGCTGCTGGTCTCGATATTGTTATATGCCAAGAAAAAATTAACACCGCAGGGTGAGGTCAATATCACGATCAACGATGAGAAAGAATTGACTGTGAAACCCGGCGATACACTACTAACTACGCTGGGGCGCAATGAGATCTATTTACCTTCAGCATGTGGCGGACAGGGAACCTGTGGAACATGTAGCTGCCAAATACATGAAGGAGCCGGTGATATTCTTTCTACGGAAAAAGGGTTTTTTAGCCGTAAAGAACAAAAAGACGACTGGCGTTTAAGTTGTCAGGTAAAAGTAAAAGATGACCTGAAAATTTCAGTTCCAAAAGAAATATTCGGTATTAAGAAGTGGCAGTGCGAAGTCATCTCTAACAAAAATGTGGCTACATTTATCAAAGAATTTATTGTAAAGCTTCCTGAAGGTGAAGACCTGAATTTCCGTCCGGGAGGATATATCCAGATTGATATTCCGAAATATAGCATTGACTTTAGCAAAGATATCGAAGTGGAAGATGAATACCGTGAAGACTGGGATAATTCAGGGCTTTTTAATCTGACGGCTAAGAATTCGGAAGAAATTTTCCGTGCCTATTCAATGGCAAACCACCCGGGAGAAGGAAATATCATCAAACTGAATGTACGTATTGCCACTCCTCCATGGGATCGTGAGAAAAACCGTTTCATGAACGTACCTCCCGGAATTGCATCTTCCTATATCTTTTCACTGAAACCAGGAGATAAAGTAGATGTTTCAGGGCCTTATGGGGACTTTTTCATTAAAGAATCGGATAAAGAAATGGTCTACATCGGTGGAGGTGCAGGTATGGCACCCCTCCGCTCCCATATATTCCATCTGTTTAAAACAGAAGGAACAAACCGCAAAGTATCCTACTGGTACGGAGCCCGCTCCAAACGAGAAATATTCTACGAAGAGGATTTTAGAGAAATAGAGAAAAACAACGACAATTTCGATTTTAATATTGCTCTATCTGAGCCGCTGCCAGAAGATAACTGGGACGGATATACCGGTTTTATTCATAATGTTGTGCTGGAAGAATACCTCAGCAAACATGAAGAGCCGGAAGAAATCGAATATTATTTATGCGGACCTCCGATTATGAATGAATCCGTATTAAAAATGCTTGATGATCTCGGCGTTCCCGAAGAAAATATCGCACTTGACGACTTTGGAGGATAAACGACCTTCAGGGAAACGATAAATAATCCCCCATAGGAGTAATATGGGGGATT
>JBNJGZ010000105.1:0-7321 GCA_051748065.1 Bacteroidota bacterium | reverse complement strand
TTGTGATTCTGCCAGGACTCGAACCTGGAACCTACGGCTTAGAAGGCCGTTGCTCTATCCAGTTGAGCTACAGAACCTGAATAGAAAAGTCGGGGTGGCAGGATTCGAACCTGCGACCTCCTGCTCCCAAAGCAGGCGCGCTAACCAAGCTGCGCTACACCCCGAAATATTTTACTAAACATTAACTCTTCTTGCGGAGAGGGGGGGATTCGAACCCCCGGTACCGATTTAAACGGTACGCCGGTTTAGCAAACCGGTGGATTAAGCCACTCTCCCACCTCTCCGGTTATACTCTGTCAAAAAACTTCCCGCGAAACGGATGGCAAAAGTAATAAAAGCATTTGGTAGAACAAAATATTTCTTTCACTTTTTTTGTATTATTTAACAAAAGGCTAACTATAAATTGGTTATAACAAATTCTGTCCTTCTGTTTTTTGCCCTGCCTTCTTCTGTATCATTATCTGCAACAGGATTTTTTTCACCAAAGCCTTTGAAACTCAATCGGGATTTCTCTATCCCATATTCTATAAGCTTTTGATAAACAGACTCTGCTCTGTCTTCCGATAATTTCAAGTTGTATTCTGCTTCTCCCACATTATCTGTATACCCATGAATAGATATCTCCAGATTATTATTGTTTGTTAGATATTCAACAAAATCTTCAAGGATTACTTCTGACTCTTCTGTAAGTTTATCGCTGTCAGTATCAAAGTAAATATCATTAAGCTCATAAGATTTTCCCACTTTAAAAGGCTTTAACTCCAGATCAACCGAGGCAGGCTCCATATAAACCGGCTTTTCGCTGGAAATATACTTAGACTGATAAACATGTTCTTTACTCTTGACCTTCATCACATAATCCGATTTAAACGGTAAAGCAGCCACATATTCACCGGTTTCATCATCTACATCAACAACCGTTACTTTTTTATTATCAACATTTTGTAATTCAATTTTTGCATCTTCAACAGGTTGGTCTGTTTCCTCATCTTTTAATGTTCCTTTCAGAAACAACACTCTTTCAGGCTGAGCTTCTTCATAAAGGTCAAAATAGAAAATATCATAATCCCCCCTCTTGCTATATTTATTGGAAGCAAAGTAGCCTTTCTTACCGTCGGTACTAACAAAAAAACCGAGCTCATCATCTTCTGTATTTATGGGATAACCAATATTGTTGGGTTCCGTTTCCTGGTCTTCTCCTAATCTGATATAAAAGATATCATACCCACCAACTCCTTTGTGTCCGGGATGCAACTGGTCGGCATCCTCATCGTATCGGTCTCTCGAAGAGAAGTACAGGGTCTTACTATCTGTATGAATATAAGGAGAAGATTCATCACCCGCTGTATTAATTGACGGGCCGGCATTTACCGGCTCCGACCAATTTCCGTTTGAATCTTTTTTGGTAAAATAAATATCATATCCACCATATCCTCCACTCCGGTCGCTAACAAAATATATCTTATCACCATCAGAAGTCACAGTTGGCATGGCTTCCCAAGTATCATCGTTATTTACTTTTTCTCCCAGATTTTCAATGTCAGACCATTTTTCCCCATCATAGTGTGAATGACAAATATCACAATTATAGTAGCCTTCTACCGGACTACAAATTGTCAGGTATAAATCTTTATTATCAATTGTGACTGTTGCACCTCCTTCATTCTTTTCCTCATTAAAAGGCTCAGGCATAGCTTTACCTTTTTCAAAAACATTTTCCTTTTTACGATGCGAAACTATAAACTGTTCTTCATTGTTATCTTCGGGTTCCCAGGCTGTTTGTTTACTCTCTTTCTTTACCTTACGTGTAAAAAACATCATTTCATGGTCGGGAGATAATATAGCAAGATATTCATCCCGGGGTGTAGAGATACCCTTCACGGGTTTCGGGTCAAACGGGACTTCATTGGAAAAAATCCGGTTGTTAAATTTTGCCCTTTCATACATTTTTTCCGCATGTTCAAAATCGTCTTTCGTAACTCGTTTCTGTCCCTCCAGGTCACTGGTCAGAAACTGATCATAATACTCGGCAGCCTCTTTCCATTCTTCGCGGCCATAATATATTTCACCCAAATAATAATAACATTTCACATCGGCCTGCGGGCAAACTTCAGCCACGACAGAAAAACTCTCTTCTGCAGAACGAACACTACCCCGGCGATTCCTGGGATTTACATTAATATAGGCTTTTAACAAATGTGCATTGTAATTTTCCGGAGAGGCTTCTATAGACTTTTTTAAATGTTTTAATGCTTTACTGAAGTCAGCATCGCGGTATGCTTTCTGCCCCTTTTTAAAATATCGCTCAGATTTTCTTGAAATATCCACATCACAATCTTCCTCACTCTGAGAATACAGAAAACAAGTACTCCCAAATAAAAAAATAAATAATAAGAATACTTTTATGTTCATATATGTGTGCATTTTCGTTTGATATTAGGCAAACTCCTGTATTTTTCAATAGCAAAATAGTTCGTTTTGCTTTTCGGTTTACTTTCTTTCATAAAAACATTTAACGCTGCAAATAACGTATATTTGAAGCTGAATCGAAACAAAAATCATCAGAAATATAGCTAACGAAAATTTTACTGAGTTATGATACGGATGAAGTCTTTGACCATAATAAAAAATCAGCTATAACTAATGCTGCCATTGATTCGACAATGGGGATAGCCCTGGGCACAACACAAACATCATGGCGACCTGAAATAGTAATTTTCTGGGGCTCTTTATCCGAATTAACCGTTTGTTGGCTTTTACGAATGGAGGATACCGGCTTAAAAGCAACTGAGAAATAAATATCTTCTCCATTTGAAATCCCTCCTTGTATGCCTCCGGAATGATTGGTTTTTGCACGAATTTCATGATTATTTATCTCAAACTCATCATTGTGTTCAGAACCAAGCATAGAAGCAGCATTGAAGCCTTCTCCATATTCAAAACCTTTAACGGCATTAATGCTCATCATTGCAGATGCTAAACCGGCCTGGAGTTTATGATAAACCGGTTCACCCAAGCCTACAGGAGCATTACGAATAATGCAGGAAACAACACCTCCGGCAGTATCCCCTTCATTTCTTAATCTATTGATCAATTGATCCAATTCATTATCCCGATTAGGCTCTAAAAAACCATAGCTACTCTTCTGTAGATCATTGACTGTAAATTCATTTATGGTTTTATTGGCTTTGACATTTCCGATTTGACTTACTCCTGCCAGCAATTCTATATTATGTTTCTGCAATAGTAACCGGGCTAAAGCACCTGCCACAACACGAACGGCAGTCTCCCTTGCCGAAGCACGGCCACCTCCTTTATGATCGCGGATTCCATATTTTTTCTGCCACGTATAATCTGCATGAGAAGGTCTATAAACATTCTTCAGAGTATCATAGTCAGCCTGGCGTTGATTTTTATTTTTAATCAGAAAAGCTATAGGCGCTCCTGTTGTTTTGTTATCTTCCAATCCTGAAAGCCACACAACCTCATCATCCTCTTTCCGTTCGGTGCCTCCTTGTTTGGATACCGGCTTGCGCCGCTTCAGTTGTTGCTCAACAAACCTGTAGTCGATTTCAATGCCTGCCGGAAAACCATCCAGCACGCCACCTATAGCAGTCCCGTGGGATTCACCAAAACTGCTGAACGTTAAAATATTTCCAAAACTATTACTTGCCATAACCGGAAATAATTATCTTTTTTACAATTGCTTTATCTTGTGTGGTTAGTTTTACATAATAAATACCGTCCGACAAACGAAGATTAAATTTCTTTTTGCTATTCAGTTTTCTTACAAGCTTTCCATCTATAGTAAAAATCTGTATCTGTCCTGAAGATATATTCAATGGTAATTCTATATTTACTAATCCACTTGAAGGATTGGGATAAATTAAAAACGCATCATCCTGCGTTTCATCTACATTTACTATGTCCGAAGTATAATTCAACTCAAATCCCCCGGCCACATCATTTGCATTTGAAACGAATACAATAAACATTTCCCCGCTATTTGAAATTATTGGTGAATTCGGAAGATTACTCCCGTAAAATTCGCCCAGAATTGTAGCGGGAGAAGTAGAAGGATCAGAAATGATCACCCTATCTGAACTATCATAAGTATTCAAATAAGTAAATTCAGCCTCTATTCTGTTGGCACCATCGGGCTTAATATACCATTTACATAATGTGTTATTCGTATAAGGATATGCTCCTGATCCATCCCGGATAATACCGGCTGCAGAATCTATAACGGTCATGTTACCACAATACTCTGGTAATGACACATGATACTCCGCATGAAACCCTTCATCGGCCTGGGCACTGTCGGATTGGAAAGTGATAAAAAGTTGTTGTCCGGTTGAAGTAATTACATCAGGAATACTATCTCCTGTTATTGAAGCCAGCAAAGGGGCACTTGTATCGGCACCATCATAAACACGGATAAAGTCTTTATTCAATTGCAGGTCGACCTTTTTAAAATCCAACGAGATATCTAACACATCAAACTGCGCCGGATCAATTAACCATGAACAGGAAGTATTATTCTCGTAATCTTTGTGCCCGCTGCCATCTTCAAATGAACCTTGCATTGCAACCAAAGTATCAGCTCCTGAACAAAATGTGGGATAGTTTGTGTCAGGAACAGCTCCAAAGATAGCTCCCTGTGAAGTACTGAAAGACGTTCCCTGAGGGTTTAGATCATGCAGGTAATAATATCCATCATGACTACCCGACCATCCCCAATTGAAATGATAGAAATCATTACCCTGATATCCATCAAGGATAAAAGCATGGCCATTAGACATATCCGCTGCAAAACCACTATAAGCTAATGGCTGCTTTTTATCAATTGCATCATGCAAAAAAGAGTCCCACAAACTATCCGGATAATTATCTTTCCATTTTCCATGGGTCGAGTCTGGAAAATTAAAATAATTCTTCAAGGCATCAATTGCTTTAAAACCTGGCGATCCGGAAGCATTAGGTCCATAAACCATATCAACACTAACTCCACAATGGTACATTAATTCAGCGATAGCATCATTTTTCTTACTTTGCAACTTATCAACCATGTGCCCATAATTGTATTGCGTATTTCCAAAATCTGCTGATAAATAACCATAGTCTGGGTGGGTATATCCATGAGCTCCTGTACCCGTTTCAGGATAACGGTAATAATACATTAGTTGCGCCATAGCTACTGACACACAGCCGGAAAGAGTGTGCCCACCGGGACCGGCTGAATCTGCAGGAGCATAAGTGTTGTATGGAAAATCTTGGTTCCATTTAGATAAGATTAAAGGCTCAACACCTTTTGAAGAACTTTTATATGAATTATTTTTCAAAGATTGCCATAGCTTTCTTGTTTGAGTTGCCGGTTTAATCTGCTCCTTTTTAATATACAATATCTCTTTCTTTCGATGTTCCATCCATTGCTTTACAGAGCTATGGGCTTCCTCCCAGGAAGGAACTCCGGTAAAACCATAGCCTAAAACAGGATAAGCCGCATCATCAGCAGATACAAATACATAACCCTCGGGATTAATATGAAACACGTAAATCAATGTGTCCTCTGATTGGATAAGATAATCCGTTGAAAAAACTTCACTCACGGGCTCAAAAGACTTACTGTCGCTCATGGCGTTAAAAAAATTCAATGCCACGCTTTTGGCTGTATCTTCGCTAACCGGATTTGGAAATAAAAATTTTGATATTAAAAATAACAGAATAATGAATAAATTTTTTTTCATGGAAGTTTATTTTTGCATGTAAAATACCGTCGTTGATAAAAGTATAGATCTTTGTCAGTAAAAATTTTAAGTTAGCACCCGGCATCAAATATACAAATATTGTGCACTTATATAAATGCTATTTGCTTAGTTTTTTATAATTTCGTAAACTGCATAATTTTTATGCAGATAAAAACAAATAATCGCAGTTTATATAAAGGCATTTTATTATTATAAACTAAAAATGAATAAACTATAAGAATCATTTTGCCTTTAAACCCCTAAAAGGGCCTTTTGGAAATTTTATGCAAAAGAATAATTAATAACGTTAACAAACAGAATAATTATGAAGAAACTGATTGTAAATATAAAACAGCTGATTCAGGTAGAAGAAAAACCACGTCGCATGAAATCCGGCAAAGAAATGAGCAAGCTGGAAACAATCAATAATGCCTATCTGATGATCAATGATGATAAGATACATGATTTCGGGCCAATGGAGGAACTAACCGACACCTCAGCCGATGAGACTATTGACGCAGAAGGCTCCATGGTCATGCCTGCTTTTTGTGATCCGCATACGCATATTGTTTTTCCGGAAACCCGCGAAATAGAATATATTGATAAAATAAAAGGCCTGACATATGAAGAAATTGCCAAAAGAGGCGGAGGCATTTTAAATTCAGCTCAAAAGATCATAGAAAAAAGCGAAGATGAACTTTTCGAGTCTGCAAACAAACGACTAAAAGAAATTGCTTCTTATGGCACCGGTGCCGTAGAAATAAAAAGCGGCTATGGTTTAACAACCGAAGGAGAACTAAAGATGCTCCGCGTTATCAAGCGACTGAAAGAAAGTAGTCCGCTTACAATCAAAGCCAACTTTTTAGGTGCTCATGCGGTTCCTCCCGAATATAAGGAAAACCAGAAAGAATATGTGGATCTGATCATCAATGAAATGATACCGGCAGTGGCCAAAGAAAACCTGGCCGATTACATTGATGTATTTTGCGACCGGGGTTTTTTCACGGTAGAAGAAACAGAGCGTATTCTGGAAGCAGGTGCTCAGTATGATTTAGTTCCCAAAATACATGCTAATGAGCTTGACTATTCCGGAGGCATTCAGGTTGGAGTTAAACACAACGCTTTATCTGTTGATCACCTGGAATATACAGGAGATGAAGAGATCAGTGCTCTGAAGAATTCTGATACAATGCCAACCTTGTTACCCGGGGCATCATTCTTTTTGGAATTGGTATATGCACCGGCCAGAAAAATGATTGATGCCGGACTTCCCCTCGCTATGGCTTCAGATTTTAATCCGGGCTCATCGCCTTCCGGAAATATGCAATTTATCCTTTCTTTAGGTTCCATTAAATATAAGATGCTTCCGGAAGAAGCTATCAATGCAACAACCATAAATTCAGCTTATGCAATGGGAGTTGAAAAAGAATTAGGCACTATTTCAAAGGGAAAAACAGCCAACCTGATTATCACTAAAGAAATTCCGAATTATGAGTTTTTACCTTATTATTATGGTGCGAATAAAGTAAAACATACCATAATTAGAGGAAAAATTGAATCAACAAATAACTAAA
>JBNJGZ010000104.1:0-7369 GCA_051748065.1 Bacteroidota bacterium | reverse complement strand
ACTCAACATGCTGTCCGGCTGTATCAGAAGCAAGCCATTGGTTTCCGGATTATCACTGTAGGGTTTGATCAGTTTCGCCCCGCGACTGCCGAGTGCTCCGTCAGCATATAATTTTAATGAACGGATATGCAGGAAATCTGTTTCCACAGGGCCGTCATACATTTTATTGAGATTTTTCTGCGTTGGATTAAGCATTCCATAGATCCGCATCTTCAACAGATTTTGTTTCTGCATTCTTTTGATACGCTCTACCCAATGCCAGTCCATTCCGGCATCATGCACAGAAGTAAGGCCAACTTCAAAAGCATCCCGCTGGGCATCAAGCAGGGCCCGTTGCTTTTGTTTTTCATTAAGCTCCGGCACTCTGTCCAGGATTATTTGTGCATCCTGATCTAAGTATATCCCCCGGGGAAGCCCCGTTTCTTTTGGTAAATTCTTTTCTGCCCTTTGTATAGCGCGGCTATTCGCAAGCACTGCATGCCCGTCTACTCTGCGAAGAACGACAGGCTTTTGGGAAAACAAGCTATCCAGCAATTTGTTATCCGGCATTTGCTGTTCCGGCCACATTGTATTATCCCAGCCTCGTCCTTGTATCCACTCTGCATTCGGATGAGCCGCCGCAAAGTCCTTCAGACGCTGCAGCATCTCTTTTTCCGATTTTGTTCCCGTCAGATCAGCCTGTTGCAGGACGGTGCCATAGCCCCAAAAGTGACAATGCGGATCAATAAATCCGGGATAAACAGCTTTCCCGTTCAGGTCAATCACGCTATCGGCATTATAAGAAGCAGTGATCTCAGCATCACTCCCGACAGCCAAAAACCGGCCGTTGCGCACAGCAAAAGCTTCGGCTACATTCATGGAGTCGTCCACCGTATACACTTTTCCGTCAGTGAAAATATAATCTGCTTTTTGTTTATCCTGACAAGAACTCATGATTAACAGTGATATAAAAAAGAAAAAGTAACAAATCCGGAACATAGCTTAACTTTTTTTGATTTCCATTGTTTAACCTGCATTATTCATAAAAAATAAATAAAAAAGTTATATTTACTTGTTTATCAAAACATATAGCTAAAATATAGCTAAAACTATATTTTTATTTATTTTTTACAAGTGCATTAATTTCAGGTCATCTGCTGCGTTACGAAAGCATTGAAATAGACTACTATGTCTACAGCTTTCGGTGCCTTGCATATAACCTAAACTTAATGCATGAATAATACAGTTTAAGATTTCAAAGATATGGAAAAAGAAATACATAGCATTGAAGAAGCCCGGGAGCTCATTAAGCATGAACCTTCTGTTATGCTTTATTTTTATAATGATCATTGTGCGCCATGCTTAAGTTTGCGGCCCAAGATCATTGAGCTTATCAACTCAAAATATTCCAATATAAAACTGCGATTTATAAATTCGGAAAAGCAACCGGAACTTTCGGCATCATTCGGAGTTTATGAAAATCCTGTGTTAATATTGTTTTTTGACGGGCGCGAAACATACCGGGGATCGAAATATATTTCGATAAAAACACTGGACGAAACCATCCAAAGACCTTATAATTTGTTTTTTGAGTGATTTTTTGACTCGTTCTGACTGCTGTTAGTTACGGACTTACAGACTTTGTTCATTAATTTGTTAATAAACGACCTAATCATTTTATGATTTACATCTGTTTTTGTTAGTTTTGCACTAAATTAAAACAGGTGACCGTGAATCTGGAAAAAATTTATAATAAGTTTATAAACAGTCATTCAGCATTCACCTAACCGTTAAAAAATTTATAGTAATGAAGAATAAATGGTTTTCACCCAAGATGTTGTTAGCTTATGCAATTGTATTATCTGTAATTGCATGGCGAGTATTCGTAGAAATTCCAAACTTTACTCCAGTAATGGCTTTAGCCTTCTTTGGAGGAGCCTATCTCGGCAAGAAACACATGGCATTGCTTCTGCCCTTTTCAGCCATGATCATTAGTGATCTGATACTGGGGCTGCACGGCACGATGCTTTATGTTTATCTGGCATTTGCTGCTGCCGTAGGAATCGGTGTTTGGTTGAGAAAACGTGTTAATGTATGGAGTGTACTGGGTGGCGCTTTGGCCTCCTCTGTAATCTTCTTTCTGCTCAGTAACCTGGGCGTATGGCTTACAGGCATGGTCGGCTATCCGATGACCATTTCCGGACTTGTACAAAGTTATGTAGCAGCTATCCCGTTTTTCCGTACGGAACTGATCTCTACTTTAGCATTTAGCGGAGTTTTCTTCGGCTCGTGGTACATGGTAAAAAATTACACCAGAGCTTTTGCTTCAGCATAATGAAACAAACAGAACGGAAAAAGGTTATCCTTAGATAAAGGGTAACCTTTTTTTGTTTACAGACCGTTTACTAAAAAATAGTAAAAAGGCACAAAAATTGATACTTTTGCAACAAAGAATACAAGAAACACTATGCTTAAAATTAGTTAAAAGACAATAATTTTGTTTTTATGCTGGTTTTATAGGCAAAAACAACATTTTAACATAATCATCAGACTCATGAAGATCACTGTTTTCAAACGACACAAAGCCAAACAATTCGAGTACAGACCTTTATACTATGATGCCCGCAAAGAAGAGCTGGAGCAGATACAACAACAGTACACGAATCCGGAGGAAGCTCAAAAAACAGAAGCTATCCGGGAACGCATATCACGCCGGTGGGAAATCCACAGGAATCATAAAGGGAAGACAAAAAATACCAATCACCGTTTGGTTTTGTATCTGATCATTATTGGATTTATTACGTATGTTGTCTTTTTTACAGAATTGTTCTAACAGCCTATGTCAGATATAATACAATTACTTCCGGATGCTGTAGCGAATCAGATTGCTGCAGGCGAAGTGGTGCAGCGGCCGGCCTCGGTGGTTAAGGAGTTGCTGGAAAATGCTATAGATGCAGGGGCAGATTCTATGCAGCTTATTGTAAAAGACTCCGGAAGAACATTGATACAGGTTATTGACAATGGAGCTGGCATGACTGAAACCGATGCCCGTCTGAGTATTGAACGTCATGCAACCTCTAAGATCAAAACCGCCAGCGATCTGTTTGCCGTCCGCTCCATGGGATTTCGTGGAGAAGCTCTGGCATCGATAGCAGCTATTTCTCACATGGAGATTAAGACTCGGCGCGAAGAAGATGAGCTGGGAACACGCATACTCGTGGAAGGATCGGAAGTGAAAGAGCAAAAGCCCGTACAAACAGCTAAAGGAACATCCATCAGTGTAAAAAACCTGTTCTTTAATGTCCCGGCAAGACGAAACTTCTTAAAGTCTAACCAGGTGGAAATGCGGCATATCATTGAAGAATTCAACCGCGTTGCTCTGGCCAATCCCCAAATCAGCCTGGAGATGTTTGACAACGGACAACCCAAATTTCAATTGCCTGCATCCAACCTAAAGCAACGAATTGTCAACTTATTTGGAAAAAATATGGATAAAAAGCTGGTGCCTGTGGAAACACAAACCAGTTTATTGAATATCTACGGATATACCGGCAAACCGGAATTTGCAAAAAAAACCAGAGGCGAACAATACTTTTTTGTGAATAACCGGTTTTTCAAGCACGCTTATTTAAATCACGCCGTAGAAAACGCTTACGATCAACTACTGCCGGATAAAAACTACGCTTCTTATTTTATCTTTTTTGAAATTGATCCACAAAAAATCGATATCAACATACATCCTACTAAAACGGAAATCAACTTTGAAGACGGACAAAGCACGTATGCTATTTTGCGTTCAGCCATCAAAAAGGCGATCGGCAAACACAACCTGACACCAAGCTTAGACTTTGAAAATGAACAGGATATGTTTCCCGGCAATCCATCGGATAAAGAGCGGATAAAACAACCAGATATTAAGGTTACTCCGGGCTATAATCCCTTTGAGTCTTCCGGGAATACTGCCCCTGCCGGCCCCCAACAAAGCAGACAACAGCAAAAAAACAACCTGCAAAACTGGGAAAAACTCTATCAACAGCCGGACAGTGAGCAAAGAGAATTCAAAAAAGAAAACATCATCTCCTCCGACACGGAAGAAGGACAGGATAACCATGATTTAATACATTTGCATCAGGAATATATTGTCAGCAGCATCAAGTCGGGACTTATGCTGATCCATCAGCAACGGGCTCATGAACGTGTTTTGTATGAACATTTTCTTGCCCGTCTGCAAAAAGAAGATGGAAACGGGCAAAAACTAATGTTTCCTGAAACTGTTACTCTTGCGCCTGCTGATAGTGAGCTATTGGAAGAGATACAAAAAGAACTCAAGTCCATGGGTTTTGATATGCAACACAAAGAACAAAATGAATGGGAGTTTAACGCAACTCCCGCCGGTATGGAAGGGGATCTGCAAAGCATTATTGAATCGATGCTGGAAGATTACAAATCCCAAATGATGAATGCTTCCACCGACCGACATTCCAATATAGCCCGTGCTCTGGCGAAGCGAACCGCCATTAAGAAAGGGCGTCGCCTGGAAAAACCTGAAATGCAGGCGCTAATTGACTCGTTGTTTGCCTGTGCGATGCCGGAAGTTTCGGTTGAAGGGAAACCGATTATTCGCATCATCACCAACGACGAACTAAACCATAAGTTTAACGAATGAATTTAATGACATGAACGGAAACCAATTTCGCCCACGAGGATTTTCCATGCTGCCACCGGTAGTTAAAAATTTACTTATCATAAATGCCTTGCTATTTTTGGCTACTTATGCCCTGGGCAGTTCTTTTGGCATAAACCTGACAAAAGTTTTTGCCCTGCACTACCCGGGAGCTGAAGATTTCAGCCCGTATCAATATGTCACGCATATGTTTATGCACGGCAGTTTCGGTCATTTGTTTTTTAACATGTTTGCCTTATGGATGTTTGGTTACGCACTGGAAAATGTCTGGGGTTCCCAACGGTTTTTTATCTACTTTATGGTCACGGGAATCGGAGCAGCTTTATTTCATACCCTGATAAACTGGATTGATTATTCTTCACTGCAAAGTGCGATCGACAGTTACAGTGAATCTCCTGGGCCCGATGCCTTTCTGGCGCTGCTAAGAGATAATTTTGAAGGTCTTTACGGAGCTAATCGAGGCAATATTCAACAGTTCATTAATGAATTCCGGGCGGATCCTTCAAATACTTCTTTAATTAATGAGTCCTACCAAATTGCAGACCGCTTTTATGAAATGAAGATCAGTACTCCCACAGTTGGAGCTTCCGGAGCGGTTTACGGTATTTTGATGGCGTTCGGAATTTTATTCCCCAACGTACTGGTTTACATATACTTTTTAATCCCTGTAAAAGTTAAATATCTGATTATCTTTTTAATCGGACTGGAGTTATATCTGGGTATTGCTTCAAACCCCGGCGATAATGTAGCTCACTTTGCCCATTTGGGTGGAATGATATTTGGGTATCTGTTATTACGATTATGGAGAAATAATATGAATCGAAATCAGTTCTTATGATGATGCAGACTCAACAACAGCCCAATATAGATTTTAAAAGTCTTTACCAGCGCTATACGCTACTGGTTTGGCTGGCGGGCATTTATGCTGTCAGCCTGGCAGTAGCCCATGCCGGTTTTTTTACGGTCATTTACTACACATATATTGTCATATTCAGCGGCAAAATGTTTTATGATTTTGTTAACAAAAAGGACTTTATCAACATTTGGTTCGGTTCAACAGCCTTAGCTGCCATTATTTACAGCTTATTTGCTTCCACTTTAAATATATTTCCATTTGAGGGTTTGGTAATTGCCGGTTTGGCCGGCGGAGCGCTTGGCTCAATTGCCGGTATTGCCACTTATATGCCAAATGCTCCGATGAGATTATTTATGTTTGGGCCTTTTCCATTCAAGTATTTGGCAATCGGGCTGATCGTTTTGGACATTTTTAGTTCCGGAAGTGACGTACAGGCTACAGGAGCCGGTGTATCGCACTTAACACATCTTATCGGTGCAGCAACAGGCTTTGCTTATATTTATTTCAAACAAAAAGGATACAGAACCGAGAAGTTTTTTTCGTGGATGCATCGGTCGTCTGAACCAAGGATGAAAGCAAAAAAAGGAGGTAAAAAAGATAAAAACTATGAAAAACCTCCAAAAGATGATATTGAATACAACGAAAGAAAAAAACAAGAACAAAAACAGATCGATGAAATTTTGGATAAAATCTCCAAATCCGGATATGAGAGTTTGACAAAAAAAGAGAAAGAGCTTTTGTTTAGAAAAAGTAAGGACTAATATTATAAAAATTGAAAATCAGATTTTTAAAAAATAGCTTGGCTGTAGTTCATAAGGTTGTTTTTATCCTTAACCTGGTGGCTGTAGTTGCATTGTTGTTTTCTTACATTGCCTCCTGGATATCACCGGAAACATTCTGGCCACTGGCATTTTTCGGATTAGCTTATCCGGCATTGTTTTTTATCAATCTGGTTTTTGTGGGATATTGGCTAATCTTTAGCAGGGAAAAGATGTTATATTCATTAGTTGCGATCTTACTTGGTATTGGATTAATTGGACGGTTTGTACAGCTTAACGATAAAAAGCCTGAGAACGAATTGCAGCAATATTCCAAAATCATCACCTATAATGTCCATTCTTATTCAAGACGCGACTGGAAAGAAAAAGAGGATAAATCCTTTACTAATCAGTTTATTTCATTCTTTGCCGGTCAGAACCCCGATGTTCTGTGCCTGCAGGAACATTTAGCTTACGGAGATACAGAACGTAAAATCCGGGAGGAATTACGTGAGAAAACGAATTTAAGGCATTACTACCTTAAAAAATATTACAATACACACGACAAATCACAATGTCTCGGTATTTTCAGCCGGTACCCGATAGCTTCTTATGGCATGAACCAAATGGACTGGATGGGAAAAGAGCGTACATTTTTTATTTACGGAGATGTAGCTTTTCCGGAGGACACTATCAGAATATACAATGTACATCTTCAGTCCAACTACCTGAATAAAGAGTATGTTTTATTTACGGAAACACCGAATCCGTCAAGTACAGAATATCAAAAACAGGTAAAGAATAATTCTATCAGTATAGCTCGAAAATTAAAATATGCTTATCAGGGGCGGTCACAGCAAAGTAAGGCTCTCCGCGAGCATATTCAGAAAAGTCCTTATCCGGTCGTCTTGTGTGGAGATTTTAATGACACGCCGGCAAGCTATGCCTATGGTCAGGTTAACAGGGAATTAACTGACGTTTACCGGGAATCCGGATCAGGAAAAAGCCGCACCTATCACGGGGATTTCCCTTCAGCACGCATCGATTACATTTTCCGGGATGACCATCTGGAATCAGCCAATACAGAAGTTA
>JBNJGZ010000103.1:0-7450 GCA_051748065.1 Bacteroidota bacterium | reverse complement strand
CCGTCTTCTATCATCGCGTCATCTCCATCATCTTCTTCACAAGACACGGTCATCATTAAAATCATACTAATTACTGCTAATGGTAAAAACCAATTACTTCTTCTTCGTTTCATAATACATAGTTTTTATAGATTCGACTTTTTATTTATTCTCCATTACCTTAACCAGCTCTACCCGGCGGTTGCGGGCGCGGCCATCTTCGTCATCATTGCCTGCTACCGGAGCCAAAGGTCCTACGCCATAAGGGGTCAGCCGGTCTTCGGACACCCCATGCTCAGAGGTCAGGTACTCCACGGCAGCCTCAGCGCGCTGCTTTGATAATTCCATGTTGTGCTCCAACCCTCCGGTGGCATCGGTATGGCCTACCACGTGCAACTTAAGGTCTGGCTTTTGCTCCAAAAGCGTAGCTATTTCAGTCAGGGTAGATTCGGACTTTTCTTTGATTGTGGCTTTGTCGGTATCGAAATGGATACCATAGATGCGAACGCTTCCCTTATCATCAATGTCATTTGCCATGGTTTCGGCATCTATTTCCACTTTCACCTTGCCGGTTTCCATGGGTTTTTCTTCAAGGATCTGAAGAGCTGTTACCACCTGCTTGTCAAAATCGGCATGTTCACTAATAAGGGTATGTGAAGAGACATAAACATCGCCATTCTCCTGTGGAAGCTTTGCTAAAAAGTAACTGGCATCTTCCCCACTCAAAAAAACATTGTCGTTTTTTCGACCACCGATCATATCAAAATCCGTGTAAATATCTCTTGGGATTTCTTCAAGACCACCAAAGGCTTCATAAACCATTTCAAAACCGGCATCTTTCAATGCCATTTGATAGTTTCGTTGCACCTGTAAAACCGACAAGCCCTCCGGAAGAAAATATAAAATTCGTGTGGCTTCGCCTTCCGGCTCAATTTCCTGTAGTTCACCATCTTCTTCCCCGGTGAAAAAAGTCAGGCGGTCATAATCAAACTGTTCATAACCGTTAATGTAAGCTCCTTCATACCGGGAAATCATCGGGTGATCTTCACTGCCTTCGATGTCTTCCTGTTGCGCTGTCACTTGTAATGCGGGAAACAGAAAAACAAATACCATTAGGTAACAAGGTAATTTTTGTAACATATTTCCTCCTGTTTTTAACATATTTCTCCCTGTTTTTTGTTGATTTAGACCTCTAAGTTAATAGACGAATAGGTGAGATGCAATTATATACACAGATTAGATCTGTTATTATATGTTAATATTTATAAATTTACCCGTTTTCGGCTCTGTAAGTTAGGCTCCGGATAGATATAATGATAATCTGATCTGCTGCAATGATGATAAAAGTTATTCTGATTCGTAACCAAAGAGGAGTTGATGTTATTCTTCCGGGCTACTTTTTACTGGTAGTCTGACTGCTGAAGGAATAAACCAGCAGCAGGCGGCTAAGGTCAGCAACCCAGGTACTGAGGCTACGAGGCCGTATAAAGTAACACATCATACTGACGTCCAAACTCCGGCAACCAGAGAGCTCCAAGATAGTGTATCCGGAAGTGATTAACCAAAGGACATTTAACTTTCCAGGGAAGTCTTGTACTAACTTAAGATATTCCTACACACCGAGAAGTCTGCAGAAGCCATAGGAGGTGAAAGTGTAGAACCCAGGCAAGCTTCTTAATGGAGCAGATCCCGGATGGGTGGTTATCCGGCTTAGGCTCAGAAAGTCCGGATCTGGGTATTAATATTACGATAGAAAGTTTGAAATTGAGCATGCAGATAAAATGACAAAATTATAAGTGTTTTTGTAAGTATTAATATAATTGTCTTTCTTTTCATTATTCAAATATTTCGTTGGCTCGTTCTTTAAACTTGCGGGTTGCGGTAAGCGTTATGAACCCGTGGGGGTGTGCTGAATCCCTGTCCGCCAATAAAAACATTGAAGCGGGAGAAAATGTTTTGATAACCAGTTAAACCCCAAAGGTTGATTACCGCATGTTATCTACTTTGCTGTCATTAATATATTTAACTATTTCAATTAAAGGTGCTGTCCAAATAGAATCATTATTTTCTTTTAAAAATTCCAGTAATTTTCGATGTTCATTTTTATCAAAAACTGAAGAATGCTCCTCGCCTATATCATGGAAAACAAATACAATGAATGTTTCTTTCTCTTTGGCTTTCTTTATTATACTTACGACGTCGTCATAAGAGTAATCATCAACAGGATAGGCTCTAATATCAAATAAATTGATATCATTTTTATCATTCATCCCAGGGGTAACTCCTCGGGCAGCCATAAAATCAGAATGCAAATAAGATTCGTACAAGGAGTCGCCAGCATATTTATTGCCGCATGGATAGGCATAAGTTCTTTCTGATTTTCCATCAATACTTTGTAATAAAGTATTAGCTATTCGAATTTCATCAAGCATCCGCTTAACAGTATAATTATCCAAATCATACTCTGATTTAACCCATTCATTTCCTTTTGATTTACTGTTACATGGATGAAACAGAGAGTGATTTCCAAGTTCATGTCCATTGTTTACCAGACTCCTCCATTCATTAATTCTCTTATTAAAGGAAACAGTATTTCCATAAACATAAAATGTTGCATTTAAACCTAAAGAGTCCAGTACCGGGGCAACAATATCAAGATGAACACTCAATGCATCATCATAAGTAAGAGCAACAGCACATTTTCTATCATTCCATTTTAATGCCTCATCTTTTTGTCCATAAGTATGATTAAAAAATATGAAGAAAGTAATAAACACTAAGATTCTTTTTATTTGCTTATGGTTCATTAGTTCGCGATTAAAGGTGAATTATTTTATTCATATCTATAAATAAATTTAAGATTTCTCTGTCTTGCACCTAACGGAAATCTGTATGCAAAGTTCGGGATTTTAGCAAACGCGTTCTCAATTGCCCGTCTTATCAGACGGGTTTACCGTTACAAATTTAACTAAAACCGATTACTTCTGAAGCGGGAACCCCGATAGCTATCGGGGTTCCCGCATAGCGTATTGCAGTATATTGCCTCCAGTGCTGCATGAGCTGAAGGCAGGTTTTTTAGTACCTTTTTTTTAGTCTCAATATCTTTATTTAAAGATAGCTCTTTTAATATCCAGTTTTTATCCCGATGCCATTGTGCAAAGATTTTTAAATTCTCTTTACAAAAGCTTCGATGAATGTAAAGATTATTCAATTTTTTTTACTTCCGGTAACTTGCTCCATGCATTGGCGGCAACGTTCAATGGTAAAATGTTGTGTGTGTTTTTTGAAGCACATCTTTATCAACGGTAATCAAAGTTAAATAGTGTTTGTCCATAATTTCCAATCTCTGCGTTGTTGCTCAAATTTTAAATCCCCGAATCCGCCGGCAGGCGGATACTGCGGTTTAAAACTTTTGCTCGCCTTAATCTTGAACATCATGAAGCAAACACACTCAGTTTATACACAGATACTAAATATAAGCTCGAAACTTCCAATTTTATGCATCTGCTTATTCGGGAGCGGGGCAGCTTGCTCGATTGGTGGCTTTCATTATTCGTTTTTACCGCATGCATCAATTAAGCAGAATTTCTGCTGGCATTAATATTTCCGTATAATGATCGCTTGACTATTTTTTCATAATCTTTCTTGTTCGCTGAGTTTTGTTCGATTTTCTGTAATGCGTATTGTTGTATGACCAGTAAGGGTAAAACGATTTGTTCTCTGATTTCAATGGAATTTCTTGTAACAGCTTCATCCTCCATCAATATGGTGTACTCAGAAATAAGCAGTGTCATTTCTTTTGACAGTTTATATTCCTCAAATAATATTCCCCAGAACTCTTTGTACTCTTCATCTTTACTAATATATGCGGTTAAATCAAAATTGCATTTGGATAAAGACATCATGCTGTTTAGAATCAATGCTTTAAAGAATGGAACTTCCTTGAATAACTTTTTCAATTCATCCAGTTTACCCTCATTTACCAGGGATTGTATTGCAGTACCTAAACCAAAATAACCGGGAACATTTTGCTTCAACTGGCTCCAGGAGCCTACAAAAGGAATGGCCCTCAAGTCATTCAAATCCAGTTTTTTCTTGTTTCCCCTTTTTGCCGGCCTGCTTCCAATATTAGCTTCACTGTAATACTTGAGCGTGCTTTTATTCTCAAGGTATGGGATAAACATTTTGTGCTTTTTAAGCGCCTTGTATTTTTCATAACTTAAATGAGCCAATCTCTCAATCAATTGTCTTGATTCATCAGAAATGATGTTTTCTTTTCCAAATATACTATGCGATAATCCAGCCGTAAGCAGTTGCTCGCAATTAAAGATAAAGTGCTCTTTGGTTCCATATCTGCTGGTAATTGTCTGCCCCTGAATCGTTAATTGTATCGCATGATTGGCAATTTTTTCCGATTGAGAAGCGTAAAAGCGATGGGTTTTACCGCCACCACGTGCCGGTGGGCCACCCCGGCCATCAAAAAATATAACCTTGATATCGTGTTGATTACAAACATCTGATAAAGTTTCTTTTGTGTTGAAAATGGACCAGTTTGCCTTGAGGTATCCTCCATCTTTTGTGCCGTCAGAAAAGCCAAGCATAACAGTTTGAGTATTTTTGCGGCTGTTGATGTGAGCCCGGTATTCCGGGATATTAAAGAGTTCATTCATAATAAGCTCAGAGTTTACCATAGCCTCCATCGACTCAAACAGCGGAACAATATCGATCGGGATTTTGCCATCTTCCCAGCAACACCATCTTAAAAGTCCTAAAACAAACAGCACTGAATAAATGTCTTCAGAATTGCTGATGATATACCTGTGACATCCTTCTTCTCCGTTTTTGGTTTGAATCTGCTTCAGTTGTGCAATATTCCGAATCGTGTCTTTAACAATTTCATCTTCAAACTGATCACTATGAACGTAAATTTGTTTTTGAAGAAGTATGGATATTAACTCCTCTTTTTCCAGCTCATCAATGCTATTGGTAATGATGTTTTCTTTAATTAGAATTTCTTCAATGGTTTTTTTATGAACACTATGATTTTGCCTGATGTCGAGCGTTGCAAAATGAGTTTTGAATATTTTGACTTTATCAATCATGTTCTCAAGCTCTTCCTGGTAAATATCACCGTAATATTGTGTAAGGATGTCTCTAATGCGATACAGTGGATTAATAATCTCCTCAAAGTGCAAAGTATTTGAAGGATCAAACATCGAAGTATATAATCGGGCTCTCAAATTTGCAACATCATCTTCAACCTTTCTGAAGGTCAGCTTTTTCTGTAACCTTTTAATATCCTTGTAATAACATTTCATTAAATCCATACGCAACTCATCGGCAACAGCCATTGTTATTTCCGACGTAACAAATGGATTACCATCTCTGTCTCCACCCGGCCAAAATCCAAACTGAAGGATATTAGGATTATCGAAAGTGCTGTTTGGAAAATTCTTTTTAATATTGGTATACATCTCAACTGCGGCTTCATAATAAACATTCCGGAGGAGGTAGATGATATTTTTTGCCTCATCTAAAGGCGTTGGTTTTTTTGCGTTCATTAGAGAAGTCAATCCCAGTTGCCGCAATGTCAGATCAATTTTATTGATATCATTATGCCTGATGAACGATTTTAATTTAGCAATGATATTTAATACCGAAGGAGGATAGAATTGCGTGGGGTGAGCGGTGAACACAATTCTCGTGGAAAAAGAGTTTAGTTTTTCTAATATGTCATACTCATTTTTGTGGCTTTCTGACAAATTGATATAATCTTTGAGCGATAAATCATTGTCCAGGGTTAAAATTTGGGGGAATGCTGCATCTTCCACACTGTCATATAGAACAATTTGACGTTCAACATACTGAACAATGAGAAACATAAAATCTATTTTCTCTTTTTCAGATGTTATATGTGTATGTTTGCTGAAAAAGGAATCCAGTGTTTCGAGTGGGTCTTTTCCCGATTCAAGTCCGTCTTTACATGCATTATACATCAAGGGAATAAGCATTCCAATATTACTGATATTCTGATAAGGAAGGTTTAAAAACAAGCTGTTGTATACATCAAACTTATTCTTTACCAGCTTCTTAAACTTTTTTCCGACTAAATGATTATTCATAATATATTTTTTGAATTAGATTGCCACTAACGTTTTGCAGCTAAGAAAAGTGGGGCTTTAGAAGCTCTTTCCTGGCCATTGGTGAAAAAGGTAGCTGCCAGGAACAAATTTTGCTAAAGCCGACATCCTTAGACGCTGGACTCAGATAACTATCAGATCGCCCGCATGGTGTATTTCAGCATGTTGAACTCATAAGCCTGAGGCTGAACCAAAAGGTTCTTCTCCAGCCACAGGAAGTATAAGCTTATAACGAATTAGAATAATCTAAGTTATGAGTAAAAGTACAAAAAATTCCGGTGGGTGAGTTGACAGGCTGTCAATACCAGACTTCCAGTACGCTCAGGATGTTGCGCACGAACAGAATCCATAGTCCTTAAGCTCAGTAGTTTAAATTGAAATTGCAGTTCAACATAAGCACCGGCATGGTATTATTTTTTTGAATAGAAAAGGAATGCTCATTATAAGCAGAGCTATAATTTTTTTGATTGCTGAGCGTTAACAATGCAAGACTCTATCAAAACTATTGTAACTAAAAACCACCTTCCAATGAGAATCAACATTTTATTAGCTCTGCTTCTTTATTTAGCCATTCAAAATACAAATGCACAAACCATTGAAGCCCCTGATGAAATATTATCAGACACCCTATGGAATGCTGACACTGTAAACCTTGTGAGTGATTTGCTAATACACAGCAATGCCACCTTAACTATTAACCCTGGAACCTTTATCGAAGCACAAGGTGATTATAGAATCACCTGCAATGGAAAAATATCTGCTGTTGGTACCCTTGCCGATACCATTAATTTTACAAAAGCGGATACTTCTCATTTCTGGGTTGATTCTACTTCAAATGCAGGTGGCTGGGGTGGAATATACCTCAAGGATAATGAAAACGAAACAGACACCTCGTTTTTTTCTTATTGTAAGTTCCAGTTTGGGAAAAAATATGATGTATATGGCGGTGATGTAAAAGGCGGAGTTATTTGTGCGGAAGATTATGGAGCACTAAGGATAAATAATTCAGTTTTCAGAAACAACATAGTAAACTGCGAAATAGTAGGTGTATTAGGGGCCAAAGGCGGAGCAATTTATTGCAGAAACGTGCCGTATATAAAAATTGACAGTAACAAATTTGTCAAAAATCGTTCCTTCGAATCAGGTGGCGCCATCCATATAAATGAGAATTGTGAACAGGCATTGATCACGAATAATTATTTTGAAAGAAATAAGGCATGGTATTATAAAATCTCAGGTAACCTTTTAGTTATAGGCGGATCAGGAGGAGCTATTTCTTCTTCGGACGCTTTTAATTTTAGTCCAACAATAGCCAATAACCAATTTTTTAA
>JBNJGZ010000102.1:4453-7456 GCA_051748065.1 Bacteroidota bacterium | reverse complement strand
CAGTCATCCATACAGTGGTTTGCTGACAGCATAAAACAACAAAGCAATAAAATCGACCGGCTAATTCATGTCGGAGGCATTAGTCAGCGAAGCTATGCTGATGAAACGATTCTTGCAGTGGACAGGAAGATAATGGAAGTGAATTATTTTGGCACTATCGCTCTTACTAAAGCATTACTGCCTCTGCTAAAAACCCATGGCTCTGCCAGGATCGCCATAACATCCAGTATTAGCGGAAAGTTCGGCTTTTATCAACGTTCTGCTTATTCAGCTTCTAAATTTGCTTTGCACGGTTTTTTTGAATCACTCCGGCTGGAGCATGAAAAAGACAACATCAGTGTTACAATCCTGTGTCCGGGGTCTGTCAACACAAACATCTCAAAGCATGCACTTGATGCACAAGGCAAGCCTTTTGACCAAACCGATAACAGGTTAGCCCGGGGAATATCGCCCGTAAAATGTGCCGAAAAAATGAAGAAGGCCATCGAAAAACGCAAAAAGGAAGTTTACATTGGTGGAAAAGAAATCCTGATGGTATATTTGCATAAATATTTACCATCCATTTTTTATAAAATTGCAAAACAAAACAAACCACAATAGATTATTATGGGAAATATTATAACCGGAATTCAGCAAATAGGAATCGGTGTTTCTGACTTCAGAGAAGCATGGAACTGGTATATTCAAAATTTCCACATGAATGTTAAGATTTTCGAAGAAGAAGCAGTTGCGGAATTGATGTTACCTCACACAGAAGGGAAAACACGAAAACGGATTGCTTGTCTTGCTATAAATATGGAAGGTGGCGGTGGTTTTGAAGTATGGCAGCATACAGGAAAAGAGCCAACCCCACGGCAGGATCAACTTTTGGCAGGCGAACTGGGAATTAATTACGGAAAGATGAAAACCCGGAATATTCAGAGTGCTCATGATGATCTGAAAAAAAAAGGTGTTGAGATTTTAGGAGCTATAAGCACCAATCCTGCAGGAGAAAGTCATTTTTTTGTTCGCGATCCTTATAAAAATATTTTTGAATTTGTTGAAACTCAAGCTTCGTTTAAACACGAAAATCCCAACGGAGGAACCTATGGCGCTGTAATTGGCGTGAAGAACATGGATGAATCCCTGCCGGTTTATCAGGATATTTTGGAATATGATCAGGTTGTGTTTGACAAAACCGGGACATTTGATGATCTGAAATCTTTACCCGGAGGTGATGAAGAGTTTCGTCGTGTATTGCTGCGACACAGTAAGCCCAAAAAAGGTGCTTTCAGTCCATTGTTAGGTCAAACTGAAATAGAACTCATAGAAGCAAAAGATAGAAAACCCTCCGGCGTTTTTGAAGGCAGAATATGGGGGGATCCCGGATTTATTCATCTTTGTTTTGATATTCAGAGCATGGAAAAAATGCGTAACCGCTGCGAAAAGAAAGGATTTCCGTTTACTGTTGACAGTCAAAAAGATAACCCCACTTTTGACATGGGTGAAGCAGCCGGTAGTTTTTCATACATACAAACACCAGAAGGTACTCTCATTGAATTTGTAGAAACGCACAAGGTGCCGGTTGTAAAAAAATGGAAATGGCATGTAAACCTAAAAAAACGGGATCCTCAAAAAGAACTCCCCCGTTTTATGCTTAAAGCCCTCGGCATGAACAAGGTAAAAAAAGTATAAAAAGCTATCGTCCTATTTTTTCAGTGATCGCAAATCATGTCCTGTAGGATTCTGAAATACTTTGAGCTCAAATTCATGTAGAGTAGCAAGCAGGTGATCAAAAATATCTGCCTGCACCACTTCGTAATCTGCCCAGGCCTGATCCCGCGAGAAGCAATAGATTTGTAAGGGAAGGCCGGTCTCTCCGGGCTCTAATTGTCTTACCAGGATTAGCATCTCTTCATTAATTTTGGGATGCCGTTTCAGATATTCCATTAAATAGGCCCGTAAAATCCCGATATTGGTTTGTCTTCGTCCATTAACCAATACCGTATTATCGATATTATGCTTTTGGTTATAGGCTTCCAGTTGTTGTTGTTTTTTCTCAATAAAATCGCCAAGAATTTGAATTCTTTTAAACTTTTCCAACTCTTCTTTTGTCAGAAAATGAATTGTATTTTGATCAATTTTCACGGACCGCATAATTCTGCGGCCGCCGGACTCCTGCATACCGCGCCAGTTCTGAAATGAACTGGTGATCATGGAGTAAGTGGGAATAGTAGATATGGTTTTGTCCCAATTCTGGACTTTTACCGTAGCCAGAGTAATTTCCTGCACAATTCCATCAGCCTTAAAATCCGGCATAGATATCCAGTCCCCTACGTTCACCATATCATTTGCTGACAGCTGAACACTACCAACGAGCCCCAGGATCGTATCTTTGAAAATAAGCATGATTACAGCTGTTAAAGCGCCTAATCCTGCTAATAATGTAAACGGTGACTTTCCTATCAGAATTGAAATGATGATGATCGCGCCAAAAGAGTAAAGAATTATTTTGATAACCTGTATATATCCTTTTATCGGCTTTGTTTTGGAAATCTCGTAAGTATTATAAATATCGTTTATCGCACTTAGTAAAGAATCGATGCTTAGCAGCACAATAATTATAATATAAACTTTCGTAGCACCTTGCAGCAAGGCCAACCAGAAAGGTACACTTTCCAGCGCAATGGGTATCAAATAATATATAAGAACAGCAGGAGCCAAATGAGCTATTCGATGAAAAACTTTCCTGTCCAACAGCATATCATCCCACTTGGTCTGCGTCTTCCGTGTAAACCGGCCAATAACTGAAAGCAATATTCGCTTTGTTAACTTATCTACAATTATGGCCATGAGTATGATCAGAAGAAAAATGATCAGGTTTTTCGCCCAAATAGCATACTGAGTAGCAAGCCCGGCTTGTTCAAGCCAACCGATAATAATATCTCCAATAGATCCTTCCATAGTGCAATAATTTATTGTTCAAATATACATAATTCTTAATGAAGGATTTTACCTGTCTTT
>JBNJGZ010000102.1:0-4353 GCA_051748065.1 Bacteroidota bacterium | reverse complement strand
TGCATTCGTGGCTTTATATTTTGTCTATGAATACTCGAAGACCGATAATTTTAAAAATCAGAAGGGGCTGATTACTTAACTATATCTTTGGTTTTCATTTTACTGGCAAGATAAACAAAAGGTGTGTCAGCAGCAGCCACAATCCATTTCAGAAAATATGTAGTCAATACAATTTCCCATAACACATTCATTTCATACACATTGTAAAAGGCTATAAATGTAAACAGGAGGCTGTCTATTAACTGCGACACCATGGTGCTGAGGTTATTTCTGATCCAGATATTCTTTTTACCTGCAAATTTTTTCGCCCACATATGATACGCCCAGATATCATGTTTCTGAGAAACCAAATAGGCCAACAAGCTGGCGATTACAATACGGGGCATAAAGCTAAAGATATTGTTTATGCTTTCGTATGTAGATAAAGCGAACTCATCCTGCATAGGCTCAAATAACAGAGCAAGATTCATCAAAAGCGTCATACTAATCAGACTGAAAAAGCCGATCCAGATTGCTTTATTCGCTTCTTTTTTGCCATAATTCTCAGACAGGATATCCGTCACCAGGAAAGATGAAGCATAAACAATATTACCCAGCGTGGCTCCAAAGCCAAAAAGCTCAATACCCTGTATCACCTGAATATTGGCTATAATCGCAGAGATAGGCACCCAAATAAAAAGCCCCATTTTACCAAAAAAACGATAGGCTAAAAGAATTAATGCAAAGTTGGCCAGTAGCATGACCAGCCAATAAAGCTCGTTCATATCTCTAAATTTATTAAAATCAATACTCCCAAATGAGTCCCATCCCGGAGGGTTTCATATCCTCATTTTTACTCAGGCGCAAAAATAAAAAAAGCTGCTGTGAGCACAGCAGCTTTTTAAAATATCGTAATAATAATTATTTACTGAATAACCATTTTCTTAGCTAAACGCTTGTTATCAGCTTCAAGTACATAAATGTAGTTTCCTGAATTAAGATCATTAGCAGAAATTTTTACATTATGTTTTCCGGCTTCTTTTTGTCCGAAGTCTTCACTTTTCACAATTTTTCCTGTCATATCCAGGATGCTAACTTTCACATTAGAAGCTTCCTGTATCTGGAAATCAAGATTAACTTGCTCAACAGCAGGATTAGGATAGGTTTCCATGCGGATACCATTCACAAAATCATGCTCATCAATGTCCTGACTACTCATATCAACAACCGGCAAGAAGGCCATGTCAATATCAAGTCCTTGCCATGCATAAAGAATGGAATACCATGAATTATCATTCCACATTTCCCAGCTTAATTCACTTTGCTGTGCATCACCATCAGCACTGTGAACAACACCTAAAGTATCATCACCTACATTGGCAAAATCTAAACCGGCAGCATAATCGCTGGTACGTAAAACCGGGTTATTAAACTCAGCCACACTAAAACCACCTGAGGTATCAATATCGGCATCCATATCTAATGTAACAGATTCTAATACAGAATTCGGGCATGTCTGGTCTCCTTCTCCGGCAGTAGTTGAGCCCGTAGTTCCATCCATATCATACAACACAGCATCCACAGTTCCGGCAGAACCAACAATTTCTTTTGCTCCTACCCAAACGAGAAATCCTTCAACGTAATAACCGTCGGTAACCGGAAATTGTTGAGCTTTAGCCAGATCACCATAGCCATTGACTCCTGTTATATAACCACCTTCAGCAGTTCTTGCAACACTCAAACCTGAAGCATTTTGAATTCCGGAGGGAACCAACGTATCAGTTGGTGTCTTAGTTGTAAAATCCATAGATTCGATCAAGCTGGCATCCATTTTTTTCTCAATATCTCCGGCAACTCTTTCCTGTCCTATGACATAACCAGAAATGGCTATCATCATAATAAATAAATAAATTTTTCTCATAATTTTATCCTTTTTTAAGTTAATACAAAAATTAATTTTTTATTTTTCCCTTTCCTGGGGCTCTGACAAATCTTTTTTCTCTTTTTCCTCTTTAGACACAGATTTCGAGCGAGAAATAACATCGGAAGTTTCTTTATCGCCTTCTATTTCTTTGTCATCCCCTGCCTTACGGTCTGTATCAGCAGTATCTTTTTCTCTTTCAACGGCTTTTGCACGGTCTATAACGTCCTCAGACTTTTCTGTTTTTTCCTTTGAAGTAGGTTTTTCTGTTTCGGTCCCTGTTGTCGAAGATTTCTTTGATTCGGCATCTTCTTGTTGTTCTTCAGACTCGATTTCTTTCATCTGTTCTTGTTCGGTTGCGTCTTTTTCTTTGGCTGATTCGCCTTCGGATTCTCCATTATTGCAGGCAAAAAAACTGAAAGCAAGTACGATCAGGCCAAATTTTAAAACTGTTTTTTTCATGGTACTGTAATTTAAGGTTTGCTTCTATTCGGTTTACTAATTAAACAACAAATATAAGCATTGTTTTCTAAAATACAATAGCCTTTTTATTGATTTTTACCGATCAAATCAAAAACATTATCCTTAAAAACGTCATTTTCAGAGCCCGCAAATAAAAATAAATAGGATATTAAATAACGTATTATAAATTTTTAACAAAAAATTCACTAAAATGTTTTCTGAATTTTGTTAACAGTAGCCTTTACTCCGATTTTTGAATGATTATCACTTTCTTTTCTGCACATGGAGTTTTAACATATTTTGACATTTCACCGGCAATACATTTTGAATTAAAGGCGTTTTTAATATAATTATTCGAAAGTTACCTTTTTTGTAATGATTTGTTTAGTTTATTAAGGGGTGTTTTCTGGAGCCTATTTTTTTGACTTTTTAAGAAATTAAAAATTTAATTTTCCTCATTTCTGCTTCAGATTCACCCTCTTTTTTATTTTTGCAATAAAAACAATTATGTTTTCCTATATTAATTGGAATATTGACCCCTCTTTAATCAACTGGGGTGGATTTGAAATCCGGTATTACGGTGTGCTTTTTGCCACCGGTTTTTTATTGGGATATTTTCTCATGCAAAAGATCTTCAAAAAAGAAGGTATCCCTGAAAAGGAACTGGATTTGCTGACGACAGTTGTAGTTATCGGAACGATTGTAGGTGCCCGGTTAGGTCATGTATTTTTTTATGAACCTGCATTTTATCTTGAACACCCCGGTGAGATATTGAAAATCTGGCAAGGAGGATTAGCAAGCCACGGTGGAGCCTTAGGTATATTACTTGCATTAATTTATTACACCAAACGATCGAAAAAGAAATCCTATCTATGGATACTGGACCGGTTGGTCATTGCCACAGCGCTGGCGGGTGGATTTATTCGCCTTGGCAACCTGATGAATTCTGAAATAATCGGTATCCAGACCTCGGTCCCCTGGGCTTTTATCTTCGAACGAATTGACTCGATCCCAAGGCATCCCGCTCAACTTTATGAAGCAATAGGGTATTTTATAATTGCTGCTGTCCTGTATATGGTTTATAGGAAATACGGAGCAAAAACTCCCCGGGGACGAATATTCTCCTGGTTCTTTATTTTAATTTTTGCATTCCGGTTTTTTGTAGAATTTCTAAAAGCCGATCAGGTAGCTAAAGAAGCAACCATGACACTCAACATCGGTCAGATACTATCTATCCCTTTTGTGTTGACAGGCATAGTTCTGCTCATTTATTCCTACTCTGAAAAAGCCCGCGTAAAAGAAAAAACCGGATAACGTTTTTGAGCTTGTAAAATCAGTCGGGATACTTATTGTTGAGCCCGCTTTTTCAATTCATTGCGATATCGCTCGGCCATATCCCGGTTTCCCGTCTTTTCATAAACCACAGCCAGGTTTTTGTAGGCATTTAGATTATCCGGATTAAGTTCTATCGCTTTCTTAAAAAAACGGATTGCTTTCTGATATTCTTTCTTTTGAGCAAAGACAATACCAAGATTTTGAGCGATATTATGATCTCCCGGATTAATCTCATAGGCCTTCATCAAATATTCTTTGGCTTTCTCCATATTACCAAAATTCTGACCATAAAGATTTCCCAGCTCAAAATAAGCATCTGCAAAAGCAGGATCTTTTTTCACAACATGGTTTAACGTTTTGATGGCTTTTTGTATGCTATCTGTCTTTTTATAAGTAATCGCCAGATCATAAAGCACGTCTTTATCTTCAGGATTTTCCTGTAGTAACCTTTGAGCAGCTTTCACGGATAGATCAAACTCATTGTTTTTTCGTGTTTTTTGAACCAGGTGATGCATGTTGTTATAAGCCTTTTTGTGACCCGGCTGCTTATCTAACATATAATCGTATGTTTTATAGGCTTCCTCATGCATATCCCTGTCCAGATAATTTTGTCCTAAAAGAAGGGCTCCCTGCATATTTTCAGGATGAATACGTAA
>JBNJGZ010000101.1:3674-7482 GCA_051748065.1 Bacteroidota bacterium | reverse complement strand
CCGGCTCTGAAAAAAGTCCGTCCTACTGTAATGCTTACGGTTCCTTTGATTATTGAGAAAATTTATAAATCAAAAGTTCGACCTGTGATCACCAAAAATAAATTTACAAGGCATCTTTATGCTGTAGGTCCGCTTCGTCGCAGTTTTAACCGTATGATCGGTAAAAAATTGATGAAGACTTTTGGCGGTGAGCTCAAGTTTTTTGGTATTGGTGGAGCAAAATTGGACGGCGTGGTTGAGCAATTTCTTTTGGAAGCAAAGTTTCCTTACGCAATTGGCTATGGTTTAACAGAAACAGCTCCTTTAGCAGCAGGTGTTAATCCGCTAACTACCCGCTGGCAATCAACAGGACCCGCTATTCAGGATGGTGAAGTTAAAGTTAATGATCCCGATCCGAAAACCGGTGAAGGAGAAATTTGGATTAAAGGGCCTCACGTTATGATGGGCTATTATAAAAATCCGGAGAAAACAAAAGAAGTAATCACTGATGATGAGTGGTTTAAAACGGGAGACCTGGGGAAATTTAGTGATGATGGATATTTGTATATCAAAGGACGTCTGAAAAATATGATTGTCGGCTCCAGTGGGGAAAATATTTATCCGGAAGAAATTGAGTCTATTATCAATAATTTTAATCATGTATTAGAATCTGTAGTTGTGGAGAAGAAAGGAAAGTTAGTGGCGATGGTGCATTTTAACCAACAGGAACTGGAAGAGAAATATCATGATTTTAAAGAAGAACTGGCTGACTACGTAGAGCAAAAGAAACAAGAATTAAGAGATGACTTGTTGAATTATGTTAATCGTAGGGTTAACCGCTTTTCCCGGCTTCAGATTATTCAGGTTTATAGTGAACCTTTCCAGAAAACGGCTACCCATAAGATTAAACGATTTTTGTATATGGAGAAAAACGGTAAATTTTAATTCGTTAGTACTGCGCTTATTTGCCCGCATTTTCACGAACTTATTATTTTAAATTGCAAAAAGTTTGAAGCATTTTGTTGAAAACTTGTGATTGAATTTATATTTAGTTACTTTTGCACGCTCAAATTGTCAGGAGGTTTTATGAAAAGTTATTGGGATCGGTTTGTGATTCCTTTCAAAGGATTGAAAGAGGGGAAACATGAATTTGTTTACGATATAGATAAAGCGTTCTTTGATCAACTTGATTATTCCATACTTGAAGATGGTGAAGTAAAGGTTGAAATGGAAATGGAAAAACAGCCCACAATGCTGGTTTTTCATTTTGAAATTCATGGATATATCAAGCTGAAATGTGATCGTTGCCTGGAGGAATATAGGCAACCGGTAGATGGTCATCGGGTGTTGATAGTAAAGTTTTCAGCACGGGAAGATGATAATTCAAATGACGATATAGTCACTTTGCCGGAAGACGCCCACGAATATGATGTGGGTCATCAGGTGTATGAATATATTAACCTGTTATTGCCTATTAAACATGTTCATCAAAATGAGGATGAATGTAATCAGGAAATGATTGAGAAATTGAATGAAGAGAATAAAAGCAATGCTCCTGGTGAAATCGATGAGCGTTGGAAAGCTCTTGAAGAGCTGAAAAAGAATATGAAAAACAACTAAATTTTAATTGTCATGGCGCATCCGAAGCGAAAAACATCGAAGACAAGAAGAGATAAAAGAAGAACACATTACAAAGCTTCCAAACCTACAGTGATGACATGTCAGAACTGTGGCGCTCCTGTATTATATCACCGGGTATGTGGTGAATGTGGATACTATAAGGGAGTAAAAGTTATTGACATTGAAGAAGGTATCGTATAATCTGTATTTAAACACCCGCTGAGCTATGATATTTGGTATCGACGCAATGGGTGGTGATCATGCTCCTTCGGCAATTATAGAAGGCGCTGTAGAAGCCCAGAAATTTATTGATCCGGAGGATACTATTCTTTTAATTGGAGACAAAGAATTGATCCATGACCACCTGAGTCAATACAAGTATAGTGAAGAAAAGATCCAGATTAAACATGCATCCCAGATTATTGATATGCATGATCAGCCTACGAGAGCCTTTTCTTCAAAGACGGACTCCAGTATTAATGTTGGTTTCCGGATGCTTAAAGAAGGCACAATAGACAGTTTTGCCAGTGCAGGAAATACAGGTGCTATGCTGGTAGGTTCTTTTTATGAGATCGGTGTAGTTCAGGGACTGTTAAGACCAACTACTACTGCCCTTGTTCCAAAGGAAAACGGGGGAAGTGCTGTACTCCTTGATGTTGGCACAAACCCGGACGTCAAACCTGATGTGCTAAACCAGTTTGCGGTGCTGGGCGCTATTTATGCCGAAAGCCTTTTAGGAATCAAAAACCCAAGAGTTGCACTTTTAAATATTGGAAGTGAAGACAAAAAGGGTAATATCCTGCTGCAATCTACATTCCCATTATTGCAAGAGAACAAAGAGATTAATTTTGTCGGCAATATAGAAGGAAGAGATATTTTTGGTGATAAAACTGATGTTATTGTTACTGACGGGTATACCGGAAATATTGTTTTAAAACAGTTGGAAGCTTTCCATGATATTATGGTTAAAAGACATGCTGATGATGCTTTTGTTAAACGCATGGATTTTGAAAATTTTGGAGCTACACCGGTAATCGGTATTAATAAACCAGTACTTATTGGCCACGGCGTTTCTGGAGTTAAAGCATTTAAAAATATGATTAGTAGCTCTAAAAAGCTTATCTCTGCGGAATTAAAGAATAAGATCCGCAAAAAGCTTTCACAAAACATTGTTTTATAGAAGAATCAATTTTTATGGTTTAAAAGGAGGATGGTGAATGTCTAATATCAAAGCTGCAATTACAGGTGTGGGAGGTTATCTCCCGGAATATGTGCTGACAAATGATGAATTAAGCAAACTGGTTGATACTTCGAACGAATGGATAATGTCCCGCATTGGCATAAAAACCAGACATATTGCCAAAGAACAAGGTAAAGGAACGTCCGATATTGCTGTCCCTGCCATCCAGGAATTATTGCAAAAAACAAATACAAGCCCGGAAGAAATTGATTTTCTGCTTTGTGCTACCGTAACTCCAGATCATCAGTTTCCGGCTACAGCAAACATTATCAGCGATAAACTCGGAATCCGCAATGCTTTTTCTTTTGATTTGAATGCCGGGTGTTCCGGCTTTTTATATGCAATTGAAACTGCTTCGCACTTTATTGAATCCGGTCGTTATAAAAAGGTTATTGTAGTGGGTGCCGAAAAAATGTCATCCATAGTTGATTATACGGATCGCAGTACATGCCCTATTTTTGGTGATGGAGCCGGAGCCGTATTATTAGAACCTACACAGGAAGATGTGGGAATTATGGACTCCATGTTGCAAAGTGATGGTTCCGGAAGAGTTTATTTACACCAAAAAGCCGGTGGCTCTGTGATGCCTGCTACACATGAAACCGTTGAAAACAGGCTGCATTATATTTATCAGGAGGGACAGCCTGTATTTCGTTCTGCTGTCTCCAATATGGCGGATACATCCGTTAAGATGATGCGCAAACATAATATTGCATCTGATGAGCTTGACTGGCTTGTTCCCCATCAGGCAAATATGCGGATTATAGAAGCTACTGCAAAACGAATGGGAATTACCAAAGACCAGGTGATGATCAATATTCAGCGCTATGGAAACACTACAGCAGCTACTTTGCCCCTCTGTTTATGGGATTATGAAAAGCAACTGAAAAAAGGCGATAAAATGATTTTAGCTACTTTTGGTGCCGGATTTACATGGGGTGCTATTTATATGAAATGGGCTTATGACGG
>JBNJGZ010000101.1:0-3574 GCA_051748065.1 Bacteroidota bacterium | reverse complement strand
TTTCTCAAATACCGGTCAAAGAAACTGTGCCTCTGTAGGAGAACAATACAATAAGCATATTTCACTACGATTTTTACTTTTGAAATTCAGATTTATTCTCTATTTTTGGAAAGAAATTATCAATGATGATAGATAAAGAGAGCTTATGACTAAGAAATATGATCCTGTGGAAAATTTCGAAAAAACACGGGAAAAAATAGGATATGTACTGAGAAAGGAAGCCACACAGCATGATTATGACCGCATAGGATTTATGTCCGGGCTGGAGGTTCACCAACAACTTTTAACACAGAAAAAATTATTTTGCCGCTGTCCGGCAGGTATTTATCATGATCATGATGATTATGATGCTGAGCTCATTCGGCATATGCGGCCTACGCTCAGTGAATTGGGCGAATATGATGGTACGGCATTGATGGAATTCAAAACACGGAAAGAAATTGTTTACCGCATCAACAATGAAAATGCATGTACCTACGAAATTGATGATACGCCGCCTTTTCAGATAGATAAGGAAGCTCTGGAAATTGCTATCCAGATTTCACAACTGTCGAAACTAAATATTGTTGGTGAGGTTCATGTAACCAGAAAACAATACCTGGACGGCAGTATTCCAACCGGATTTCAGCGTACGGCAATTATTGGGGTGGAAGGTAGTATTCCATTAAAGCATAAAACCGTGCGGCTGATACAACTTAGCCTTGAAGAAGACTCCTGCCGCGAGATTTCAGATGTAGGACATACAAGAGTTTTTAAAACAGACAGATTAGGAATGCCGTTGATCGAAACCGTTACGTATGCGGATATGGTTAACCCGGATGAAGTGAAGGAAGCATGCGATTATATACGGTTCCTCAATCGCAGCACGGGAAGAGTGCGAACAGGAATAGGTGCAGGACGACAGGATGTGAACGTCAGTTGCCGCGGCGGTTCGCGAGTAGAAATTAAAGGCGTAGCGCATACACGATGGATACCAGCTCTCACTCACGTTGAGGCCTTCAGGCAATATGCACTTTTGGCTATTCGCGATGAGCTTAAAGATCGGGTTGCTGATCCGGAGAATTATAGTACTTCTCATCAGGAATTGGATTATTATGCTTATGAATTTGATTCCATTCCTGCCATTAAAATGGCTAAACATACTGGCCAGAAAATTATAGCCGTCAATTTACCTCATTTTCGCGGTTTATTGTCTCATTTTACACAACCTGCTCATAGTTTTTCTGAAGAATTTGCAGGGCGTCTTAAAGTAATTGCTTGTCTTGAGCGCCCCAATATGACCCATAGCGAAGCTTTAGAGCCTGATGTAAGTGAGGAAGACTGGGATAAAATAAGAACGTTACTTGAAGCCAGCGATCAGGATGCCCAGATTATATTCTGGGCACCGGAAGATGATGTGGAAACAGCTTTGGAAACAATAGAAGAGCGCTGTAAAATGGCGTTTGACGGCGTGCCTGAAGAAACCAGGAAATCTTTTGAAGATGGTTCTACAGTTTTTGAACGTGTGCTTCCCGGTGCTGATCGTATGTATCCTGATACGGACACAGTTCCGATTCCTCTGGAAGACAGCTATATTGAAAAATTGGAAGAAAAGCTTCCCGGTGAAGTAATTGATCGCTATCAGCAATTAAAACAATGGAATGTTCCGGAAGATACATATCATTATATTTTCTCTAAAAACCTTTTTCCATTGATTGATGAACTGGTAAATAATATTAAGCTAGACTCTGTTTTTGCCGGAACCTTTATCGGTCATAAGCTAAAATTCGTTGAAGGGCATTATATTCAAGGGGAGCAATTTAACTATTCTCAGATCGGAGAACTTTTTGAATTTTTGAAAAAAGAAAATCTCACATTTGATCTGGCTGAATATATGCTACCGGTGCTTTATGAACATCCGAAAATGGATTTTGAATCCATCTTAACCAATATAGAGTTTAAGCGGATGGCTCCGGAAGAGATTATAGGAAAGATTAGTTTTTTAAGTGATAAATTTGATCAAATCAAGCGTAAGGATGGCAAAGACCATAAAGTGAACTGGCTGATGGGACAGTTGAGGAAAGAAGCAATTGGCAATATGAAGTTAACGAATCTGTTAAAAGAGATCCAAAAACAGCTTCAGGCCGGTTAGTAATATAGAAATAATGAAACGAGTTCCGCATCACCGAATAAATTCAATACAATAATAATAAACCATGAGCAAGAAAGATATTTTTCAGGGATACAGAGGCAGAGCATTGGAGGTTTTGAAAAAATTTAACGTCCGTGTGTGGGGAAAAGCCGTTGCCGATACGACACGTGGTCATTTCGAAGGTACTGTTTTACCCCGGTCAGAAAATGATGATGATAAACATATTGTGATGAAAATCGCTACCGGTTACAATATTGGTATCGATACGGATACAATCAAAAATATGACGGAAGAGGGCTATAAGGAAGCGAATTATGCCATTCCGGAAAAAGAATTTCCATTTAGTGATGATAATCCCAATGTGAAACTTTTCGGGACAGGCGGAACAATTGCTTCCCGGTTGGACTATCGCACAGGAGCTGTTATTCCGGCATTTTCACCGGGAGAGTTGTATGGAGCTGTTCCTGAGTTGGCCGACATTTGTAATATTGATACGGAAAAAGTTTTTGCTGTTTTCAGTGAGAATATGGGTCCAAAACAATACATTGCCTTAGCTAAAGCGATCGGGAAGGAAATAGAGAATGGCATTGATGGAATTATGATTGCCCATGGAACGGATACCTTGCATCATACCGGAGCAGCATTAACTTATATGGTGCAAAACTCTCCTGTGCCAATTGTTCTGGTTGGTTCCCAGCGTTCTTCTGATCGTCCCAGCTCCGATGCAGCACTTAACCTTATGCATGCTGCCCGTGCTGCGGGACATGGCGATGTTGCCGAAACATTAGTCTGTATGTTTGGCCCTACTTCTGATGAATATGGCTTACTACACAAAGGCACTCGCGTTCGCAAAATGCATTCTTCTTACCGGTCTACATTCCGCACTATTGGGGATATTCCGGTTGCCACGGTTGACAAAAACAAAGTGGAACTAATTCATAAGCGATACAATCATAGACGGAAAGACCGGGAAGTAACAATTAAACCCTATTTTGATGACCGGGTGACCATGCTGTATTATTATCCCGGCATGAAGCCGGATACACTGGATGCATTAGTGGATAATGGCTACAAAGGAATTGTTTTTGTTGGTACAGGTCTGGGGCATGTGAATAAAGAACTCTATCCGGCCATTGAACGAGCGCATGCTAAAGGAGTACACATGTATATGACTTTACAAACTCTTTGGGGTTACGTGCACATGTTTGTTTATGACACAGGACGCGATATGATGGCTAAAGGAATTATCCCGGCCGGGAATATGCTTCCGGAAGCGGCATTTATCAAATTGGGCTGGGCACTTGGCCAAACGCATGATCCCGAAGAAGTGAAAAAGATCATGTTAACGCCAATTAATGACGAAATAACGGAACGGGAGCCTTACAACGGATATCTGATCTATCAGGGAGGAATCCCCGAAGTAGAAGAGTTTATTAAGAAAGT
>JBNJGZ010000100.1:0-7568 GCA_051748065.1 Bacteroidota bacterium | reverse complement strand
TCATGGCGCATTTCAAAATGAAATTTACGTTCCATGTGGTAGATTTTAAATTGGACATTGCGCCAATATTCCGGCATAGTGGGTTTGATATCGAAATGATCTTTAAAGAGTTCCAGTCCGGCAAAGCTTTCTACAATGATACCGATTGTTCCGGCCATTACGCCTGTATGAATTCCCTCAGGAGTTGTCCCTCCCTGGGTATCAAAAATATCGCTTTTTAGTGCTTTGATAAACCAATTAAAACGATCCGGTTTTCCGTTCGGCATATATTTAAGTATATCGGCATGCACTACATAACTTAAAGTAGACCCATGGCTGGTTCTTTGAATATAGTAGTTGTAATTTTTTCCCAGGAATTCATTAGCATCACCGATGTCATAACCCATTTGGCGGGTGATTTTTTTTATCTGTTTGGGCGACAGTGTGTAAAACAGCATTAGCATATCCGCTTGCTTGGCCACTTTGTAGTTATCGGGGGAGTCATTTTCAGCTTTTAATATACGGTCCATCCGGCGGGTGCTCTTATAGTTTTGCTTATAATGTTCCCAGTTCAGTTCTTTAAGGTCAAAATAACCGCTGAATTGTGCCAGGATATTATCTTTATTAAATTCAAGATAAAGATTATCCCGGATTTCTTTCCAATGTTCTATCTCGGCTTCCTCGATTCCTGTTGCATTTTGGAGGTCTTCACGCTCTTTTTTAGAAAAGTTATTACTGTAAAGATGAATAATTTTATTCAGCAGCCAGCTCACCATTATATTGGTATATGCATTATCATTTATACCACCTTCTTCCGCATCCGGATATTTCTCATGAAATTCATCAGGTCCCATCACATGATTGATATGATACTTGTTATCTATTTCGGATTTTTCCGCAATGTCTGCCCAGAAGCGCGAAATTTCTATCAGCATTTCCGCCCCGTAATGATGCATAAAATCTTTGTCATTGCTACAACGGCAATAATCCAGGATATTTTTAGCAATAGCCAGGGATACATGGCGTTGCAAACGGCTCAGGTCCGGGTCCCAATTGCCGGAGACAGGATTATAGTGGATTTCCTGGGTTTCCTCAATTCCGTCATTAGCACTTTGCCATGGATATAATGCTCCTTTGTATCCATGATCTTTTGCTTCCTGCCTTGCCGCATCAAGGCGGCGATAGCGATACATCAGTAATGCTTTTGATATTTCAGGGAAATGAAGATTATAAAATGGCATAATGTACATTTCATCCCAAAAGATATGGCCCCGGTAGGCTTCTCCATGCAGACCACGTGCTGGCATTCCGGCGTCGATGTTTTTATTGTGAGGTGAGGCTGTAACTAGCAAATGATAGATATGCAGACGTGTGGTCTTTTGAGCAAAACGGTCTCCGATTATTTGGAAATCTGCCATATCCCACAATTGATGCCAGGCTTTTTGATGCTTTTTAAGTTCTTCTGAAAAGTTTCCGGCTTCTTTAATTTTCTTATTTCCGTATGCGGCAGGATCTTTAACATCCCAATCATTAGATGTGTTAATGGTAACTGTTTTTTCCAGTGTTACAGACTTATTTTGCTTTACATCAAAACTATATTTTTGTTTAACCGTCTCCAGGGTTTGTTCAGCCTTCCCGTCTGCTTCAAATTCTTTGCCTTCTCTGAAAAGCTTGTGGCGGCCAAACATATAAATATCTACTTTCGACTGGTTGGTTTGTACCTGTAGGAACAAATTTCCATCTTTGACTGCTTGCTCTTTGGCATTCAAATGATTAGAGCTAAGGGAGCGATAGCGCGGAACGCCTGAGTTTATTACCGTTCCGTCGAGGAAAGAGCGGATAGTCACCGTGTCGTAGTAATTATTTGGAGTGATGGTATAGCGGATCATTCCTAAATGAGGATCATCCATGCTGGCAAACCTTTCAGTTACCAATGTGGTTATGCGTCCAAAGTCATCTTTGAACTTGATTCTCCTGCGCATTATCGCATTTTTCATATCTAATTCGTGGCAATAGGAGAGAATATTTGTTTTTAATATGTCCAGGTAGTTCCCGTCTCCGATTTTGAAATCGATGCGTAGCCAATTCGGCGCATTAACAAAGTCATTGTTGTAGATTTTTTTATCATGGATCATTGTGGGCACTTTATTAAAAAGTCCTGCAATGTATGTCCCCGGGTAATGGATGTCTTTATAAGCCTTTTCATTTTCAAAGCATCCTCTTGTTGCAAAATACCCATTTCCAACGGTTGTTAATGTTTCCCGCAGTTTTTCTTCCGACTGGGCAAAACCATGATATTTTATTCGCCAGTTGTCCTCATAAAGATATTTTTCATACCAGTTTTCCAGTGATTTCCAGTTAATTTCTTTTAGGTCATTAACAACAAAATCGCCTCCAAATCGACGCAATTCGTGTTTGTTTTCTGCTCTTGCTACAGCAATAACACAAGAGAAATTGCCCTGTTTACCGGCTTTTATGCCCGAAGTAGCATCTTCTACCATGAGGCATTGGCTGGGATGCAAACCGATCTCATCAGCAGCTTTGATGAAAATATCCGGTTCCGGCTTACCTTTCAGCTCCTGTTCTTCAGCTTTTATGCCATCAACTACAGTTTCAAATTTGTCTAAGAGGCCGGATTTCTCTAAGATATAGTTGCTGTTTTTGCTGGAGGAGGCTATAGCTACCTTTACTCCATTATTTCTCAGTTCATCAATAAATTTCAACGAGGTAGAGTATATTTTGACCCCTTTGGTTTCTACGATTTCTCTGAACCGGATGTTTTTTCTGTTTCCGATACCACATATTGTCTCCTGATCAATATCATCATCAGGGGCTCCATAAGGCAGTTCAATGCCGCGGGAGTCTAAAAAGGACATCACACCTTCATAGCGAGGCTTTCCGTCAACATACGTTAGGTAGTCAGCCTTATTGAAAATCCGGAAGTTTTGTTTGTCTCCCGTCTGTTTTGCTTTATTTTTAAGATATTCATCAAAAACAGCTTTCCATGCTTTAAAATGTGTGGTAGCCGTTTGGGTTACGACGCCATCAAGATCAAAAATTGCGCCTTTTAAATCGTTGATGCTCATAGTTTTTCTTTTGCTTTTTGGTTTAGTAATGTGATTAGAATGTCGGGTGTATTCACAAATATGCTGTTGGGACAAATATGTGATACACTGTTAATTAATTCATTATCGGTAGTTACAAATATAGCTTTTGTCTGTGGGTTGATTTCCATGCATTTTTCTAACATGGGAATGTCTGATTCCGTGTCTCCACAAACTAAATTATTTCCTTTTTCAAGTTGTAGATTTAAAGAGTCATTTAAAAATGAAATGCCATCTCCTTTGTCATAATCTTTAACTCCTTTCGAACCGTTTAATGGGGTGGTTAAAGTGATCTCAATATCCAGCCCTGTATCTTCGATTCTTAGGTGTTGGTCTTGCGGATCGACTTCTTTAACAATGGATCGTATTTTTTCCAGAAAGTGCCCGGATTGGTCTTTTGTGATGGTATTGTTGATATCCTGACGTGCTATAGTAATTTGCCCGAACTTGATTTGCAGCCCTGAACCTATCCTGAAAAAAATCGCATAATCTGCTTGCTGAACTAATTGATGAAGCTTATCGCTTAGTGTGTTGAGGATTTCTTGTTGCTCTTGGTTAATGGGAAAATTTCCTTCATTTCCATTAAGGTCCATATATTCCCTTCCCTTTGACCCGGCTAAAATAAACGTGTTTTCAGGAAAAACACTAATGTCTTTAACTCCTTTATTTTTAAGGGGAGCTGATGTTACTAAAACTGCGTTCTTTACAGTATATGCAAAATGACTCAAAAAAACGGCGTTGTAGGCTGATTGCACCGAAGTATTATACCGTGCACAGTAGTTGTTGACAGTGCCATCGCGATCCGTAATAAAATTGGTGATGTCAATACCATTTAAAAAACGTAAGCCTTCAATCAGCTGATCGTCAAAATCTTCATGGATGCCGGCCAGATAGTTGATAAACTGTTTTTCGCCTTCTTTGAAAAAATAAAAGTCTTTGTTTAGCTCATCGATCTCATAATTGGCTTCGGTTTCCATTATTTCTCCGCTCTGCTCTATCTGAAGTTTTAACTTGTTCCCATTGCGGGGGAGATCATTTATTGCATCAATTGTTTCTTTTAATACAGCAAGCGCTTCTTTGTTTGTTCCTTTTCCGGCGAGATGTGTATGTGCTAGTTTTCTTCTTGCCGGGACTGTATTGTTTATCTGCTCAGCAAATTGTTTTAAAGTTTTTATTTCCATAGAGTATTGCTTTTGGGTTTTATTTTGATATTGTTGCTGATAATATCATAAAACGTTTATAATTAGTTTGATTTATAGCTCAAAAGCTAATTTGTTAAGTGTGAAGTAAAAACGAATACAATTAAATTGGTTTTATTGTAACTTTCTGCAGTATTCTTTCAACATCAGTACTTTTAAAAGGTTTATCCAAATATCCATCTACACCGGCTTGTTCACATTTTTCTTTTATCTCTGAAGTAATACTGGCTGTCATTACAACAATGGGTAAATGCTGATAGTTTTCCATTTTTTCAATTTCCCGGATTTTTTTAATTGCTTCTATACCATCCATTACAGGCATTTGCAAATCAGCAATAAATAGGTTGAATTTTTCTTGTTGATATTTCTCTACAGCGATTTTCCCATTTTCTGCTAAGGTTACTTCAGCCCCCATTTTCTTTAATACAGCTCCGGTTACTTGTTGGTTGATTTTATTGTCTTCAGCGAGTAATATTTTTAGATTTTGTGCCTTCTGGTCTTTTGGGGAACCACTTTCATGAACCGCAGTTTCTCCGGATTGATCTTTGTCAGAAGGTTCTTCTAAAGGAAGAGTGAACCAGAATGTAGAACCTTTTCCATAAGTGCTCTTCACACCGATTTCTCCTCCCATAGCTTCTGTTAACATTTTGGAAATTGCCAGTCCCAGACCTGTACCGCCATATTTCTTTGATGTGTCAATCTCGGCTTGTGAGAATTCATGAAATAATTTATCCAGATTTTCCTGCTGTATCCCTATTCCGGTGTCGGTTACTTCGTAAAGTAGCAAGGGGTTTTCAAATTTATCAGTGGTTTTGGAAACAGTAATTTTAACATATCCTTCATGCGTGAATTTAACAGCATTATTCACAAGGTTAGTAAGAATTTGCCGGATACGCGAGCTGTCGCCGAATAAAGTTGCAGGCACTTCTTCGCTTATTGAAGTTTTGAGTTCTATTCCTTTTTGTTCTGCCTTTTGGTTTAATATCTTTTTTAATTCTAAAATTTCTTTTTCCAGATTAAAAGTATGTTTATCAATAGCCATTTGACTGGATTCGATCTTGGAAAAGTCTAATACATCGTTGATGATTTCCAGAAGACTGTCACCACTGCTGGATATGGTATCCAAATATTCTTTTTGTTCATTTGTAAGTGATGTGTCCTTCATGATATCTGTCATACCAAGAATACCGTTTAGCGGTGTTCTTATTTCATGTGACATGTTAGCCAAAAATCGGGATTTGGATTTTGTGGCTTCTTCGGCTTTTTGACGAGCCCGGGTTTCTTTTGCTTTTAATTCTTCTAATTTTTGATTTATGTACTTTTGCTTTTCAAATAATTTTTCTACTTTTTTTTGTTGCTCATAAAGATCAAGAAAAACCTGCACTTTTCCTCTTAATATTTGAGGTTGTATTGGCTTATATATGAAATCAACAGCTCCTTCCTGAATTCCTTTTAAAACATATTCCTCTTCCTGATAAATAGCTGAAATAAATATTACCGGAAGATATTGACTGTTTTCCTGCTCACGGATTTTTTGTAGCGTTTCAAATCCGTCCATATCTGGCATTTGTACATCTAATATAGCCAGGGCAAATACATGCTGCCGGGTTTGATCTATAGCTTCCTGCCCGTTTTTTGCTTTTATACATTCAGCATCAAAATATCCTAAAATCTTCTCTAATACAAGTAGATTCGGATATTGATCATCAACGATTAATATTTTGGGTGTTATGTCCATGCTCTATTTCAGTTTATTTTATGATGTTTATGAAAGGTTCGTATTCAACATTATTTTGTGTTCTATTGTTCGTTAAAGTTAATTTAGGATAGGGCCAGTTTTTTGGAATGCATATCATATACTATTAACGTTATCTTTAGTCCAAAAATATACAATCTTAAGTGATAATCCAAATTTTTGTATGCAGGTCTGGAAAATCGTTGTTATGTCAAAATAGTACATACTCAAGATTATCCGGATTAATACGTAATAGTAATTTACTCAAAAGAGTGAAGATAAGATACTTTTGAGTCCTTTAAGTTGGATGTAGTTGAAACTATTTGTGAGACTTGTTAAGCACATGTTAAAAAAAATAAATAATGAAACATTCCAAAAAAAATATTGTTTAAGTAATGTGCAAAAAGTGATTAACATAGCATTTAGTTTTTTGTTGCTTATTTCTATAAGTGGAATAAGCATCAATCAACATTTTTGTAAAGAGCAAATTGTTGATGTGCATGCTGCTGTTTTCAGTTTTGGAGAACAAAAAACTTATGAATGTTGCGAAAATCCGGCTCCCACTTGTGATGGAGAGGAAGCTACATGCAATATTAATGAAGAAAATAGTGGATGTCCTTTTTGTCACAATGAGGAAAAAGAGCTGAAAATCAAAGATTATTTTGTTACGGCAGACTTTAATTTTACGTTCGTTCAACAAGCGGAAATCTTAAATACAACATCATATAGAATTTTAGACAATCCGCTGTTTATTGATCAGTTTCACAACCCTTATAGTCGTTTTATTCCGCCGGATACAAGAACCTCGTTATCTTTCCTGAATCGTTATCTGCTTTGAAAATAAATAGCTGTAAATCATCAATATAATTCAGTTATTCATTTTCAAACAGGAAATTTATGCTTAATAAAATCATTCAATTTTTTCTGACAAACAGAGTAATTACATTTTTACTATTACTCTTGCTTGTTGGATGGGGCTTAGCATTAAGTCCTTTTAACTGGGATATGGGGAATTTTCCACGCGACCCTGTGGCTGTGGATGCCATCCCGGATATAGGCGAAAATCAACAAATTGTGTTTACCAAATGGGAGGGACGTTCGCCACAGGATGTGGAAGACCAGATTACGTATCCGCTAACAACGGCTTTGTTGGGAATTCCTGGCGTGAAAACGGTCCGGTCGAATTCCATGTTTGGTTTTTCTTCTATTTATGTTATCTTTAAAGATGATGTAGAGTTTTACTGGAGCCGTTCTCGTGTCCTGGAAAAATTAAATTCTTTACCCGAATCAACTTTGCCGAAGGGTGTTCAGCCTTCACTTGGGCCTGATGCCACAGCACTTGGGCAAATCTATTGGTATACTCTGGAGGGGCGAGACAAAAACGGAGAGCCTACCGGAGGATGGGATCCTCAGGAATTACGTAGTATTCAGGATTATCATGTCCGCTATGCACTGGCCTCGGCCGAAGGCGTATCCGAAGTGGCTTCTATCGGTGGATATGTAAAGGAATATCAGGTGGATGTTGACCCGTCTGCATTAAAAGTGCACGGG
>JBNJGZ010000099.1:0-7698 GCA_051748065.1 Bacteroidota bacterium | reverse complement strand
CATATCCTGGAAAAAGGCAGGTTTTCCACCGCCGGTACCATATTTTATTCCGCGGTAAAGAATACGGAAAGGTTCATTAAGGATTTTTAGACCATGTAAATTTTTGTCTTCAAATTCTCTGTCCGTATTATCAATATAATCCAGGACACGTATGGCAGCAAAATCCTGCCACCTTAACCGGTTAAAAGCAGTTTGACCGGTTTGTTCTTCTTTATAATATGCCAAACCTACTTCACTTTCCTGAAGGATCTCTTTAGCCCATTCCGAAAGCTGTCTCTCAAAGTCTTCATATGTTTCTGAACGTTGATAAATTTGGGAGACTTTAGGCTGCTCGCTTAAAAGAGTGTTTATGATTTTTTGAGAATATCCGCTTATAGCAACAGAATTTAAATTGTGCATAGTTTGGTTTAATTTTAATAATGATTGACTTGATGAAATAAATTTGAAGGTCCGGAACACGGCAAAATGTTACCAGTCTTAGAATTCATCAATTCGGGTTGCAAATGTAACAATTTTTGTGCCGGAATTGAAACCTTAGCGCTAATTTAGAAAGGTAAGGTTTTTTTGTGATGAACCTTTATGATTAATGCAGGCTAGTATCTAAAAAACAACCAAGGGATAATGTTTGTTAAGAGGTTCTTTTTTTGTTTAATCACGATCTTTATTAATATAAATTACCGGAAGTGACGTAAATCAATTTTCCGGGGATCATTTTTAGTTGTTTCAGATTTAGCTTCTGCAAAAATTTTATTAAATGCTACATGGACGCTTAAATAGGTGATGGGAAGCGTGAATAAGATACCTATCCCCAAAAGCATCAACCCCAGTAAGTTTATTAATATTAGCACGGCGACCAGTCCTAAAATATTTGGCAGGTTCTTGGATACTAATTTCCTGCTGGCCTCCATGGCATCCCAGTATTCAAAATCGGCATACACTATAAATGGAATAACAAAAACATAGGCAACGGCTAAATATATTCCGGGAATGACTAACATAAACAATCCTAATAATATTAACAGGCCGGAAAAGGTAGCGGCAATGAATATGTTTTGCCAGGAACGAAATCCACGGAAGAAATCATTAATTGTTATTTTTTTTCCGTTGTCCATTTGCCGGGCAGCGTAAAAGAACCCTGAAATTAAAACCGGCATTAAACTTATGTTAATCAAATAGCCTATTGGCTGGATTCTCAAGGTGAATAGGTTAAGGAGTAATAAAAAAATGGAGTAGGCAATAAACAACAAAGGTTCCGCTTTGAAGTATTCTGTCGCCTTCATTAATGTTTCGCGGATATCAATCTGAAAATTACTGTTGAGTTTTTCATTTAGTTTATCTTTGTATTCGTTTCTTGTCATAAATCAATCGTATGTTTTTGCAAAAATAATCATTTCAAATGAGGTGGATAGTTCGATTAGTGAATAAACATAATAAATTAAGAAGTTGTTTTCCAAAAGACTATATATTTGCTGTAACAGTTTCTTTTATAGTTATTTTACAAGCCTGCAACACGATTCCGGAATCCGGTGAAGATAAGCAGGTTTTTCGTTACAACCAGGCTTCTAATATTACATCACTTGATCCTGCTTTTTCCCGGGATCAAGCCAATATTTGGGCTGTACATCAAATGTTTAACGGACTTGTTCAGTTGGACTCCAACCTGAATATAAAACCGTCCATAGCCAAAGACTGGAAGATATCTGAAGACGGAACAACCTATACGTTTTATCTGAGGAGTGACGTGATGTTTCATAAACATAAAATATTCCAAGAAAAGCAAGACCGTTATGTAACAGCTCAGGACTTTGTTTACAGTTTTAATCGTTTGCTTGATCCCAAAGTGGCTTCCCCCGGTGCATGGGTTTTTAATAATGTTAAACAAACGGATAATGGATATGCTTTTAAAGCAATAGATGACACAACACTGCAGATTAAACTCGAAGAACCTTTCCCTCCGTTTTTGGGAGTCCTTACGATGAAATATTGTTCTGTAGTTCCCAGGAAGATAGTAGAAGAATATAAAAGCGAATTCCGAAAAAATCCTGTAGGAACCGGCCCTTTTTATTTTAAGATGTGGGAAGAGGATGTGAAATTGGTTATGCTGAAGAATCCCGATTATTTTGAAGTTGATCAAAGCGGGCAGCAATTACCTTATCTGGATGCCGTGTCCGTTAGTTTTATTATTGATAAACAATCTGTTTTTATGAACTTTATAAAAGGCGACCTGGATTTTCTTTCCGGCTTGGATGCCAGCTATAAAGATGAGCTGTTAACCAGAAACGGTACGCTCAATCCGAAGTATAAAGATGATATCAAACTACTAACACAACCTTATTTAAATACGGAGTATTTGGGTTTTCTGGTGGATGATTCCCTGGAGAGAGTCCGGAATAGTCCGTTGCGTCATAAAAAAGTACGGCAGGCAATAAATTATGGTTTTGACAGAAAAAAGATGATGCGATATTTGCGTAATAATATTGGAACTCCTGCCTTGTCTGGATTTGTGCCCGAAGGGTTGCCTTCTTTTGATTCTAGTAAAGTTAAAGGATACAATTATAACCCGAAAAAAGCACGCAGATTACTTAAAGAAGCTGGTTATCCGAATGGCGAAGGAATGCCGCCGATTACGCTTTCTACAACCTCTTCTTATCTGGATTTGTCTAAATTTATACAACACCAATTACAAGATTTGGGTATAGAAGTAGAAATGAATAATATGCCACCGGCTACTTTAAGGGAAATGATAGCTCAGTCCAAGCTGAATTTCTTTCGAGGTTCCTGGATTGCTGATTATCCCGATGCTGAAAATTACCTTTCCTTGTTTTACTCAGGAAACTTTTGTCCTGATGGACCGAATTATACGCACTTTACCAATGAAAAATTTGACAGCCTTTATAAAGAGGCTCAGCATGTTATTGATGACACACTGCGATATCAGCTATATCACCAGATGGATAACCTTGTAATGGAAGAAGCTCCGGTAGTTGTTTTGTATTACGATCAGGTACTGCGGTTCGTCTGGGAAAATATTGAAGGCTTAGGCAGCAATCCGTTGAATTTGCTTACACTAAAATATGTGAAGAAATCATCGAAGTAAAGTTTGGTAAACCAAAGTTTTTACAAATTAATCTCCAGTCCGTCATAACCTAAAAATACATTCTCAGGCAGTATTTTTTTGGTCTCTTCATATTTTCCCATTTCATGACTAATATGCGTCAGATAAGCCTTGCCCGGGTTAATTTTTCTGATTAAATCCAGTGCTTCGCTTAATGAAAGATGCGAATGATGTTTCTTGTGGTGTAATGCACTTAAAACAAGAACTTCCAGGTTCTGTAATTTGGCTTGCTCCTCTTCGCTGATTTCTTTAATATCTGTTAAATAGGCAAAACTACCAAACCTGAAACCCCAAACCTGCATCTTGCCATGCCAGGCAAATATGGGTAGAAATTGATGGTTGTTTATTGAAAACGAACGATTCTCAAGTTGGATTAGATTAAACTGAGGAGCTCCCGGGTAAGGATTTTCATCAAAAGCATAATAGTACTTTTTTTTGATGGCTTCCCGGGTTTCTGTTCCGGCATAAATGTCCAGCGGTTTTTTTTGACGGAAGAAAAACGGTCTGAGATCATCCATTCCGCCGATGTGATCATGATGTTCATGGGTGATTAAAACGGCATCGATTTTTTCAACCGGGTGTGCAAGTAATTGTTGTCGCAAATCGGGTCCGGCATCAATAAGTATTGTTGTATCCGGGAATTTCACGATGGCTGATGTACGGAGCCTTTTATCATAAATGTTTTCCGATCTGCAAACTTCACATTTGCAATTTATCACGGGCACACCTTGTGATGTCCCTGTTCCTGTTAATATTATTTGCATGCGATGGCTACCAATTTTCAATGTGTGTTTGATTACTTTATAAATGCAAGCTTATGGCAAGCATAAATTCGCAGTTAAATCAAAGCAAAATTAAACATTTTAGCGGGGAAATTATCCAGCAGTAAAAGGAGTGGTATAAAAATCCAGTCATATTTGTATTTTTGTATGCTATGCGAACAACATACTCATACCTTATAATTTCTATGATCTTCTTGCTTGTTATTGGTGAAGCTCAAGCACAGAAGGATGTACTTGTTCCCCGAAAAAATGAAGATGGAGTATATGGCTTTGTAAATCAATATGGCAAGGAAAAAATTGATTATCAGTATTTATATGCCGGAGAATTTCATAATGGATATGCTGTGGTAATGCAACAAGACTCATTTTATTATATCAACCGGGAAGGAGAACTTGCTTCCCGGGGATATAATTTAGCTTATCCTTTTTTTGATGAGTTTACGATTATTGGCAAGGGCGACAAATTTGCGTTTATAGATAAGAAATTCAATATTGTCCAAAACCGATGGTTTAATGAAGCTTATCTCTTTCAGCGGGGATATGCTATAGGAAAGACAGCAAAAAAGAAATTTTTGCTTAGTGAAAAAGGAAGGATGAATCGTGTCACGAATAGTTATTCAATTCCCATTCAGGGAGAGGTGTATGAGGTGGTTGAGAAAATGCCTTATTTTCCCGGAGGAGACAAGAATATGCAAAAATTTATCCGTAAGCATATCTCTTCCGAAGTTACTATTCCATTGGCATATGTGTCTTTTCGGGTTGAAAAGGACGGTAGTTTAAAAGACATTTCAGTAATGGGCAATGCCGGTGAAAAAACGAAAAAACGAATAAAACAATTGTTTATGGAAATGCCGCCATGGGTACCGGGAAGAGAATCAGGAGATAAAGTTCGCGTAAAAATGAATATTCCCATTTCTGTCAATCCGGAGGACAAATAACTAAAATTTAAAGGAGATATATAATGTTTGAATGGATAAAAACATGGTTGTGGAAACACAGATTAAAGAAAGATCAAAGACAGGTAAATCGAAAATTAAAAACAGTAAGTCTTGATAATGCGAAATATATTGGGATGATCGCATCTATTAATGAAGAAGAAGATTTAAAGACCATCGAAGGTTTTGTACATAAACTAAAAAATCAAGGGAAAGATATCAGCCTGATTGTTTTTACTCCCGGCAAAGAAGTCCCAAATTATTGTATTCCTAAATTATATGTGGATTTTATCCCGCAAAAAATGGTGAACTGGTTTGGTATTCCGACAGGAAAAGCGATACGATCATTTCAACAAAAAGATTTTGATATTGTAATTGATCTTTGCCGCGAACATAAGAAAGAAACCCTTTATATGATGGCAACCTCCCGGGCTTCCATGCGCGTTGGACGATACAATGAGAGATGGACAACGTATTATGATCTGATGTTGTCGGAAACGGATAATGACAAAAAGAATTTAAAACATTATATTAGCGAATTAGAAAAGTATCTTAACCAAATAAACGCTGTTAACCATGAATAATGATATTTTTAAAGGAACAGGAGTAGCCCTGATTACTCCTTTCCATAAGTACGGTACCATCGACTTTGTTGCTCTGGAGCGATTAATTGAATTTTACATCAAAAACCAGGTTGAGTTTCTGGTTGCATTAGGCACCACATCAGAATATCCGACTTTAAGTGAAGATGAACAAATGGCAGTTCTGGATTTTGTGGTTCAGAAAGTAGACCGGCGAATACCTGTAGTGGCAGGTATCGGGGGAAATAATACCAACGCAGTGGTGGATAAGATCAAGAAGATGAACTTTAACGGTATAGATGCAATTCTTTCGGTTACACCATACTATAATAAACCTCAGCCTAAGGGACAGTATTTGCATTTTAAGACAATTGCCACAGAGTCACCTGTTCCGGTTATTCTGTACAATGTCCCGGGTAGAACAGGAGCAAACATGACATCTGATACCATGCTGCGTCTGGCCAATGATTTTGAAAATATCATAGGCGTAAAAGAAGCTTCCGGGGATTTTGATCAGATCATGAACCTCATTAAAGATCGTCCGGAAGGATTTTTGGTGTTATCCGGTGAAGATGCACTTACACTTCCGATGATAGCTGCAGGATCCGACGGCGTAATTTCAGTAGTAGCTAATGCTTATCCTTATGCCTATTCTGAAATGGTGCGTTTAGCCCTCAAAGGCGACATGGAAGCTGCACGGAAATATCATTATGAGCTTTACGATTTGATTAAAGCTATCTTCTCAGACGGAAATCCAAGTGGCATAAAAGCAGCGCTTGAAGTGAAAAATAAATGCCTGAACACCTTGCGTCTGCCGCTTGCTAAAGTGAATAAAGCGGTTAATATTCAGATCAAACGTGCTGTGGAATCAATCTCGCATGAAAACTAAACTTTATTTGTTGATGGCATTGTGCTTTAGTACTTTAATGTTATCGGCACAAAAACATGAGGAATGGCTTGTTCAAATTCCGGATAGCAGCGAATTGAATGAGGTCCGTGGTGTATATTATGACCGTACGGACAAGAGGAAAAATGTGTATTATGTTGGCAAACAAGGTCTAAAAGATTTAAAAGATAAAAATATCGCTTTTAATGTAGTACAGCATCCAAGTCAGAGGAAAAATAAAAAAGTTGGCCAATATCAAAAAAGCACGCTCTCGTTTCCTCTTGAAACGTATCCGTCTTATCCGCAATATGACAGCTTAATGGCTGCTTATGCGCAGAATTATCCGTCAATCTGTGCTTTGGATACTTTTGCCGTATTGCCATCCGGCAAAAATCTGTTGATGTTGATAATCGATGATCAGCCAGATACGAAAGAAAAGGAGCCGGAGTTTTTTTATACTTCCACCATGCATGGAGATGAGACAGGCGGTTATATAATGCTGCTGAATTTGATCGATACATTGCTGAAAAATTATGGAAAAGTGCCACGGATTACTCAGCTTGTAGACGATATTAAAATTTGTATCAATCCTCTTGCCAATCCTGATGGTCTTTATGCAGGTAACGATTTTTCGATAGCCGGTGCTACCCGAACTAATGCCAACGGTGTAGACCTGAATAGAAATTTTCCTGACCCTGAAGAAGGGCAACACCCGGATGGATTTAACTGGCAACCGGAAACTAAAGCGTTCATGGATTTGGCTGATAGTATGAATTTTACAATGTCATCAAATCTTCACAGCGGAGCAGAATTGGTTAATTATCCCTGGGATACATGGGGTCATATTCATCCGAATGAAGACTGGTGGGTTGAGGTTAGTAAGGAATATGCGGATACAGCCCAAACATATAGCCCGACAGGATATTTTAGTAGTTTTCAGTTTCCGGAAGGTTACACCAATGGCTATGCCTGGTACAGCATCAGCGGCGGCCGGCAGGATTATATGAACTATTTCCATAGTTGCCGGGAGATGACCCTTGAAATTGCAGAACAAAAGGTGTTGCCTGTCAGCGAATTGTTGCCTATGTGGAATGCAAACAAACGTTCTTTGTTGAATTATATGGCAAGAGCAAGATATGGAGTTTCAGGAACTGTTACGGATTCTTTAACAGGCGATCCGCTGAAAGCCAAAGTTTATGTCAATAATTTTGATGTCGACAGTTCCCATGTCTATAGCCGTGTTTTTGACGGTTATTATCATCGCTATTTTTCTGCCGGTAATTATGAGCTTATATTCTCGGCTTCGGGGTATGAAACAAAAAAAATGCCGGTTTCAATTGCTCCATTTCAAAACCAAAATGTAGATGTGAAGCTGGCTCCAAAGGACATTAGCATAGAA
>JBNJGZ010000098.1:5542-7916 GCA_051748065.1 Bacteroidota bacterium | reverse complement strand
TAAGAATACTGGAAAAACTGTTAATTCTTTATTTTGTTTCTTATCTTATAATTGATATTGGTCTTTTTCTGTATTCTTTTGTTGTTTTCAGGCGCCGTCAACAGCGCAGGGAGAAAAAAGAACATGATTGGGAAAAGCATCCTGTGAGCATTATTGTTCCGGCATATAATGAGGAGGTTTCTATAGCTTATTGTGCAGAAATGTTGTTAAAACTTGATTATCCTTCTTATGAATTAATCGTTGTGAATGATGGTTCCTCAGATCAAACGATAGCGGAGCTGAAATCCAAATTTCATTTGGAGGAAGTCCAAGTCCCTGCCTCCGTCGCAATGCCTTTGCAGACCGAAGCAATAAAACATATTTACAAAGATAAAAAATCTTCGCTAACGGTAATTGATAAAGCTAATGGCGGGAAAGCGGACTCTTTAAATGCAGGAATTAATTTAGCATCAGGAAAATATGTTTGTACCATAGATGCGGATTCTATTCTGGACAACCAGGCTTTAAAATCGGTAGTCCGGCCGTTTATCACCGATAGACGAACTATGGTTACCGGAGGACAACTGGCGGTTTCCAATGATGTGGTGCTGAAAAACAACCGGGTTGTGAGCTCAAAAATTCCCGGGAATATTTGGGTGCTGTGGCAGATTATCGAATATATCAAATCTTTTTTGGTAGCCCGTATTGGTCTAAGTAAAATCAATGCATTGTTGCTGATGTCCGGGGCTTTTTCGATGTATCGCTATGATGATTTATCCCATATTGGCGGGTTTCTAAGTCCGAAAAACAAGCATCCTTATATCAAAAAGTTAATGGGACTGGGTCGGCAAACGGTTTGTGAGGACATGGAAATTGTTGTCAGAATGTTTCGCTACCGGAAGGAAAATAACCGGAAAGCAAAAGCAGTTTTCTTACCAGGCCCGGTTTGCTGGACTGAAGTACCGGAAAAAGGGAAAAATCTATTTAAACAAAGAGCACGCTGGCATCAAGGGCTTGCGGAATCATTGAGCATTCATCGCTCAATGATTTTTGAACCAAAATATGGAACCACAGGAATGGTAGGATTGCCCTATTATTTTCTGTTTGAAATGCTTGCTCCACCGCTTAAGGTTTTTGCCATTATTTTTATTATTGTTGCATCAAGTATCGGGCTGTTAAACTTGCAGTGGCTCGTTCTGATGTTGTTGGGAATTATTCTGCTGACGGCAATTATTACTTCCGGGATTACAGCAATAATAGAATACTGGAGCCATGGACAGTCTGAGACAAACAGAAATGCATTACGGTATAATTCGTTTGCTGACTGGACAAAACTTATTGGAGCGGGAATTTTCGGGGAGTTTACCTATTCTTTTTATAAAATGATTGCACAGTTAAAAGGAATAATGAACTTTTGGGGACATAAAAGTGAATGGAAAAAATTTGAAAGGAAAGGGATTCAAAAAAAATGAGATATTGGTTAAGCATATTAATAATTTTTGCGGCTTTGATAACAAAAGCCCAGGAAGACAAGAAAGAAGATTACCGGAAAATGGGTTATGAGGCAAAGAAAAACGGAAATCTTTCAAAAGCCATAGAACATTATTTTTCTGTATTTGAAATAGACTCAACGGATTATGATGCGCGATTAGCATTGGGCAGACTTTACCGGAAGCAAGGGGATTGCGACTCTTCCCTTTATTTCTTCCGCATGATTTATCAAAACGACAGCACGGATGTGGAAGCTATGGACGGGTTCGTGAAATGCTTTGTTAATCAGGGAAAAAATGACTCCGCTGTTTTTTATGCACGACAAATTACCCGGATGATGCCTGAACACGTGCCGGGTTATCTACAACTTGCCAAAGTGTTAAGTTATGCCGACAAACTGGATGAAGCGATTTCAGTTTACCGGCAGGCCAATGCTGTAGATAGTACATGGTCGCAGGTATGGGCAGGAATGGGACAGATGTATTATTGGAAAGCCATGCCACATACGGCAAAAAAATATTATCTTAAAGCTTTGGAGCTTGATCCACAGAATGAAGAGATCAAAGAGGAATACCAAAATATTCAAAATGGATTAAAATATGCTGTAAAAAGTAAATTTCAATATCTGCAGGAGAAAGAAGAAAGCTATCAGATAGATGCCTTAATACAGCGATACACCGCTAAAAAACGCTTTTCGGATAATTTTCAGCTTACGGTAAACGTGCTGTTTGATTATTCCTCCCGCGATTTTGTTAGCAATGAAGATACAACCCGGTGGTTTGATAATACCTGGTTGAAAGCAAGCTGGATAACCGAATCCCACCGCTTTAGCCTCTATGCAGGTGCCAGCAAAAGTGATGAACTGATGAGTACTTATGGAATGAGTTGGCGTTTTCAAACAAAT
>JBNJGZ010000098.1:0-5442 GCA_051748065.1 Bacteroidota bacterium | reverse complement strand
TCCATAGATGCCGATAATTGGTCTGCATCATTTGAAGCCGGATATGAATGGGATAATTGGAGCGCTTCGGCCGGAGCAAGCCGGTTTTATAATCCGTATTATCAAAATTTTGTTGGCTTTGTGGCTCTGTCTGCAAGGTTTTAAGTTGTCCGATAGAATATTTATCTTATAAGTAACAGTCAGAGAAGCTGAAAATTAGGAATTATTTCATGAAAAGAAAGATCTTCGTCATATTACTTCTTACAGGATTACTTGCATTTATCGTCTATAAGATGATGCAGCATGAATCAGAAATACGGGAACAACAAGTTGTTACGGAATATGTTGAGGATGTTTCGGGGCCTTTGCTGGATAAAAAACCATTAGACGAATTGCGTAATATATCGCTTACTGCTGATTATTATTTTCGTACCGGTGGCGATTACTTTCAGATGCTGGACTATGGATATCAGAAAGATGATCCACGGTGGGACCCTGTATTAATGAAAGGGGTAAATATAGGTTTTGCTTTGCCCGGTAAGTTTCCTGCGGAGTTTTCCTTGAGCTACGAGCAATATATGGATTGGTTCAGGAAGATAGGCAAGATGAATGCCAATGTTATCCGGGTTTATACAATACTTCCGCCGTTGTTTTACGAAGCATTTGCGCAATATAACTTGAATAACCAGGATAAGCCGCTTTATTTGCTACACGGGGTGTGGGCCACAGAGCCGCCTGAAGATGACTATAAGGATGAAACCTATACCAGGGCTTTAAAACAGGAGATAATTGATGCAATTGATGTTTTGCATGGCAATGCTGTTTTAAAACCCCAAAAAGGAAAGGCATCCGGCGTTTATGCGGTGGACGTGTCACAATATGTAGCCGGGCTCATATTAGGAAGGGAATGGGAGCCTAATGCTGTTCATAATACCAACCGGGAGCATGAAACAGATTATTATTACGGAGATTTTATTTCGCTCCCGCACGGAAATGCTATGGAGACATGGTTAGCAGAAATGATGGATTTTACGGTGTTATATGAAACCCAAACTTATGAAATGCAACATCCGGTTTCGTTCGTTAATTGGTTGCCTTTAGACCCGATGTATCACAATACGGAGATCATAGAAAATGAAAAAGTGCGTGAATATGACAACGATCTGGAGGTCGTACACTTTAATAATTTTCATAGCAGTGAGTTGTTTGATCCGGGCATCTTTGCTTCTTACCATGCTTATCCTTATTATCCAGATTATGTGTATTTGAAAGAAGAATATGCCACAGCACAAAATCAGGATTCCGTTAATGATAATTATTACGGATACCTTCAGGATTTAAAATCCCAAACCAAAGGCATGCCTTTGGTTATAGCGGAATATGGGGTGCCCAGCAGCCGGGGAACCAGTCATATTACACCGTTTGGCTTTGACCAGGGAGGGCTTTCTGAAGCGAAACATGCTCAGATCTCAAAACAGCTTACCGAAGATATTTTTCATACGGGTTGCGCAGGAGCCCTGTTTTTTGAATGGATAGACGAGTGGTTTAAACACAACTGGCTGGTAATGGATTTTGAAAAACCCTTTGAAGACCGCAAATTATGGCATAATCTGGAGAATCCGGAGCAGAATTTTGGTATCATGGCCATGGAGTCGCGACAACGTACAATTGACGGTAAACTTAGTGATTGGAACGGCGACCGGAGAACTCTTGATGATATGGACGTACAATTTCATGCTGACCCCAGTTATTTGTATTTGGCCTTAGAATCTGAAACATTCGATTTTGATAAACACAATTTGTATATCGCCATTGATACTTACGACAAGAAAAAAGGGGATCACAGGCTGCCTTTTACTGACAAGCACTTTGAGCGCGGATTTGAATTTCTGCTGGAGTTTTTTCATCCGGACAGTGCAAATATTTTAGTTGATGAGCCTTATTCCGTTTTTACTGATATTTATAATGACTCTGTTCCTGTCTATGCGTCCAAACCCAATGAAAACGGAAAATTTGTTATGCAGGAACTGCTGACAAACAGAGGAAGAGTGTCTTTGACTAATGAAAAGTTCGATTCTGTTGTGGTCAATCGTAGCCCTTTGCAATATGGCAAAAGTGACGAGCCAAATACTTCCAATGCAGACTGGTACTGGAATGAAAGCTCCGGACAAATGGAGGTGAGATTGACATGGCACTTGCTTAATGTAAGCGATCCGGCAAAACATTTTGTTTTAGATGATAAGCCGGGAACAGATAAAATTGAATATTCCAAAACGGATAATTTCAGGTTTAAATTCTTTATCACGGATAAGCAAAACAAAGATGTCCGGGAAATCCCTGAAAATGATTATGTTCGTTATTTATGGGAAGGTTGGAAAATGCCGGAATGGACGTCCAGGTTGAAACCCATTTATGATAGTCTTCAAAATTATTTCCGGATTGTGAAAGTAGAAGATGTCAAAGAGAATGTATTTAAGAAAGATATTCCTTCTGAAGAGGAATTTGAAATTTGCGAATATTATGATGACCATGAGGGAGCTGTATCGGTTAATTTTCAGGGGGCTGATTACTCACAGTTTGATATGGGACTTCCGGTTTTGAAAAAATATAATGTTGATGCTTCGTTTGGGGTTATCCCCGGGTTTATTGATGAGGCTGCCGGTCGTTATTCTCTGGATGAACTGGGCAGCAGGAGACGACTTACTGTCAAAAATTTAAAGGAGTTGGATAACAACGGGAATAGTTTTATTTTACAACCTGAAAACCTTAATAATACTAAAGAGGAATATTTAGATTTGAAACAGAAAACCGGGATAGATATACACTGCCTTTTGGCAGACAGGACTCCTGAGAAAAAGCCTTCTGCTATAAAATTTGTCAGGAAAAAAGAGGCAGGGAAATTTAATTATGATGGAATAGATTACCGTAATATATTTGGTAATGAGAAGTCTATGAAAGCGCTGGACTCAATTTTCGAAGCCAACCCGGATCAATGGATCGTTTTAAATTATAACTATTTGACGGAAGATACGACGACGGAACGACAGAAAGAGTACTTTATTGATCAAAAGCAGTTTGAGTGGCAACTGCGCCTTGCCCGCAATCATAATTACTGGTTGGCGAACGAATGGGATGTTTACCGGTACCGGAAAGAAAAAAATGAATCGAAAATTGATATTACTACCTACAATGATCAATTGTTTTTCAAAGTGGAAAATGATCTGGATAAGGATATTTTTAATGTTCCTTTAACGATTTGTTATAAAACAAAAGCTCCGTATATAAAGGTAAGTAGTGAAGAAAAAGAATTTACACTGAATAACAGAACGGGCTATGTTTATTTTCATATTGTTCCGGGTAATGAAGTGACTTTAAAAAAGATATGGTGATGAAAAAATATAATACAGTAGTATTGGTTTTGCTTATCCTGTTGTTTTCTTCCTGCAAACAGCAATTTGATGAGCAAACAAATGATAAAAAGCCGGATAGGCAGCTTCCAAAAGTTTTAATAATTACTACGGGCCTTGAAGGACAAAAGGCCACCTTGCCTAAAGGAATTGTAATTGCTTTACAGGCATTTAACCAAACGGGTGCGGTTGTCAGACTGGAAACCCGCGATATTCTTTATGAATCGGAGAAATTGATGGATTATAACATGATGATCTTATCTACGGCTCCGGGATATCATGATGCTGACCGGAAATATTCTTTGTCTTATATGTCGGAAGAAGAAATGAAAAGGATTAAAAACTTTGTTGACAAGGGGGGTGTTTTGATCTCAGGTGATAATGTTGGTCGTAACTTATTAGAAGGGACAGACCGGATTACCTTACATAACAAGTTAACAGCAGAGCACTATCCATTGGCAGAAAGTTTTGGAGTGCAATTGGCCGAGAAGAATATGGAGGGATCCCGGATTTTTGGTCATTTGAATGAGGATGAAGAAAAAAGTTTTATGAGACCGGAAGCAGAGAATTATTTTTATACTCTGGTGCCCGATAGTGTTGTTTCAGAGCAAGTAGATATATTGGCCAACTGGGTGAATGAGCAGGATACGATTCCGGCTGTGACAAGAAATCGATATGGGCAAGGCACGGCTTATTTACTGGCATCTTCAGACCTGTTGCATCCTGCCAATGAGGGAGGTTTTATGAGTACGGAGCGAATTACCGGCTTCTATAAATCCGTTGTCCGTGATTTTTATCAACAAAATGATATTCCCCTTCAATTGAGTCCCTGGCCTGATGGCTATGATTATGCTTTTTGTGTAACAATGAACGCCGAAGGAGAGAAAACCGAGTATGAGCGTATGTTTCAGCTTTTAAAAAAGCATAAAATTAAACCCCAGCTTTTTGTTCATGGGGACGTGGACAGGGAAGTCAAAAAAGTTATAGAAAAAAATAAAGTGCAGCTTCAAAGCCGGGGCTATGATTTTGATAATTACCGTCAATTAAATTATTCTCAATCGGTTCAGGATATTTTACGGAATGAACAATCCTGGCAACAAAACTTTAAGGGTTTCCGGTTTCCTTATACTATGCCGGGTTTCTGGGGGTTAATGGCGTTGGCAGAAAAAGATTATGCATTTGAAAGCAGTATCGGGGCCAACAATTTGGAATTGCTGCATGGCAGTGTTGTACCACACAACATCGTGTTTTCCAGTCAGGGGTTTTACAAATCTACAGATATCATCGAAATGGCACCTACCTATAAGGATGATTATTACTTTTTTAAAGAACTCTATCAACAAATGTCGGGCGCTCCATTGGTAACAAAGAATACCAGCTTGTACAAAAAATATCTTCAAAATTATTGGAATTACGCCGTAAAACCTTATAAGGGAGTTATGGTCTATCAGGGTCACCCCGAATATGTGGCTAAAAACGATACTACAATTACGGCTTTGGAAGAGCTATTAAAGACTGCTAAAAATGATAACACCTGGATCGCAACAATCAGTGAAATTGCTGATTTCCGGAAAAACCTGACAGAACTGAGATTTTATGTTGCACAAAAGAAAGAAAAAATAGTTATTTCAGTGGATGGACCTCAGGATGTAAAAGTTCCCGGTGTTTCTATCAGAACTGACTTCCAGCCGGAAAATGTCAAGTCCGCTCATGGAAAAGCCAACATTCAATCTGATAGCACAGGATATTTTGTTGTGTTTGATGCGATGGCAGGTCAGAGACTTAGAATTAATATGAAATGAACATGATAGTTTTAAACACTCAGGTGAATGATTAAAGAACAAGGTAAGCAATGTCATTTAGGAGTCATTGGTTGTCATTGATGGTCATTAGTTGTCATTATTGTCATTGGTGGTCATTTGTTGTCATTAGTAGTCATTTGTTGTCATTGATGGTCATTGATAGTTATTTTACTGGCTGCTGTCTAATATAACCGTCTCAGAAAGCCCTTAAGTAAATGACTTAGAATATAGTAAAGCAAAATGACGCGCGAAGC
>JBNJGZ010000097.1:0-7928 GCA_051748065.1 Bacteroidota bacterium | reverse complement strand
AAAAAGTCCGGATGGTGAAACGTTGACGTGTTCATAGTTAAATATGTTTTTCTATAACATTGGAAATTGTACTTACCATGTTATCCCAACTATGGCTTTGTGCAAATTCTTTTCGCTTGCGTGCTAGATCTTCGGAATCTTCCTGAAGGGCTTTTTCAGCCATGGATACATATTCTTCTTTTCCTGTGGCTAAATATGTGTAATCGGCAAAATACTCCATAGCCTCGGTATGCGTAGCTAAAACAGGTTTTCCCATAGCCAGGTATTCATCAATTTTTAATGGGTAATTACCTATTGTCATCTCATTGACGACCTGAGGATTCATGCACACATCAAATCCTTTAATATAAGAAGACAATTCTTCAGGTTTTTTAGCTCCAAGGAAATGAACATTACCGATTTGATGCAGCGTGCTGTTAGCAAAATCTTTGTCCTCGGGACCTACCAGGACAATATTCCAATCCGGCCTGGACTCCGCCATATAGCGAATGATCTCAATATCAAGTCGTAAGGAGGTTAACACACCAACATATCCAATGATAGGTTGAGATATATTCTGGATATCTTCAGGAAGTGAATTTATTTTTTCCGGGTTAAACATAGACAAGTCACAACCCTGGCCCACAAAATAACTGTTCGGATTATGCTTTGATGCAATTCTGGTATGATAGTAGGAATTAGTTAAAACCACGTCGGCCTTTGCCATGTGTTTGGGTTGAATTCGTGGCCCCTGAATTTGCCAGTATTTTACCGCCAGAATATTATCACGGAAAAGATATGCATACAGCCGTGGGTTTAAGTAGTCTTTTAAATACAGACTATGGTAAAGGTCTCCGTCGCATAAATGAATAAAATTGCTTATTCCAAGTTTGTTTATTGCTTCTTGAATTTCGCCGGCAAATAGCTTGTTATTGTGACGGTTAAGGATGTCAAACAAAAAATTTACAGGCAATCTTCCGATGGATTCGAGTATTTTGACCGGATAAAATACATAAAGGTTATCGGATATTTTCTTTAGCTCTTCGGGCTGGTCTTTGTAGGAGTGTCCTTTAAGTTTGTCGAGTCGGGTTATTGGCGGATTTACATACAAAACCCGGTTGTTCTTTGCCAGGGAAAGAGCGATGTTTTTGCATGTGCTTCCGATTTTAATATCCCATGACTGAAGCCCGGTTATGACAATATCATTGTTTTGTAGCATAGTAATTATTAGTGTTTTAGGGATTTGTATATTTTCAGCGTTTCTTCTGCTGTGTCTCGCCAGGAAAATTCACTGGCTCTTTTAAATCCCTTTTGTATATTTTTATTTCTCAGGCTGTGATTATTCATCAGCCGGTAAATTCCAAGACTAATAGACTCGGGTGTTTCGGGGTCTACGATGTACGCTGCATCATCAGCAATTTCCGGCATTGAGGAGGTGTTTGAAGTGATGACAGGTGTTCCGCAGGCCATAGCTTCCAGCATTGGTATTCCAAAGCTTTCCCGCAGAGATGGGTACAGAAATACTTCACTGAGATTGTATATCGCCGGCAGGTCTGAGTTGATAATGTAACCGGTCAGGTGAATATGTTCTCTCAAGTGGGGTTTGCCTATTTCTTTAAGAATATCCTTTAAGTTTTCTTCACCGAAGTCTAACATGACAAGAGGAATAGCTTTGTTTTTGCTGAGAAAGTGGTCAAAAGCTTTTAAGACATTTCGGGTGTTTTTCTTGGGGTCTGTATTTCCCAGGAAAAAAATGAATTTTTCGGGAAGGTTATATTTTTCTCTGATTTTATTGAGTTCTTTTTTGTTATCAATTTTTTTGAAATGTTCGCTTACACCGTTGTATACTACGTCAACTTTGTCGTTTTCAAAGCCAAAATGTTTGTAGATGCGTTTTTTCTCAGAGTTTGACACGGTAATAATTTTACGGGCATTTTTTGCCACACGCGGGACATTCCATTTCCTGTAAATGTTTCCCAGGCGCTGATATAAGCTTCCGCCGGCTTTGCTTAGTTTCACTCCTTCTAAATATATAATGTCGTGAATTGTTACTATCAGGGGTATTTTTATATTGACGGGTGCTGTGTTTGAAGTACAGTGCAGTATATCGCATCCTTCGGCTTTGGCTGCTTTGGGAAGCTTAACCTGCTCCCAGTATGGGTATGAGCCGCCTTTTAATTCTACGATCTTAAAATTCTCCGATTCCTGAAGGCAGGCATTATCCATATCGGGTTTTATAAAAATTACATATTCATTTTCTGTATCCAGTCGTTGAAGGTTACGGATTAGTTCTAAAGCAACCATATCCATCCCATGCTTTTTCTCCCTGAATAGACGTTGTCCTTCTATACCGATTTTCATAATTCTATATTTTTCAAAATACTGGTAATTTGTTTGTTGTTTTTTTCAGCTTTGTCAGTTAAAATTTTTATACAACAAGCCAGATCTGACTTATTACTTCAGTATTTTTTTGATGAAACATTCATTTTTAGTCATCAAGAGACTATCATTTAATATTGTTATTTGTTTCCGATTTTCCGGCAGGGTATCTTTTCCGGAAATTTCGGAGTTTACTTCATATTTATTTCTTTGTACAAAAATAAACGGTTATTTTTTATCTCCGTGTTTGGTATGAATAAAAGTTTTGTTGGCACCTTTTAATTTAAACATAGACAAGAGCATCGTTGCAAAGCTTGAGGGTAAAACACCTAAGGCTTTAAATGTTTTTGCATTATAAAATTTAGCGGGAACAGCCAGCAAAAATGCTAAGATAATGATACCAAAGGTAACCAGCCAATACTCATAAGAAAGGGAAAAACTTTCTAACGAAATTTTTTCGTTAAATTCAAAAATAACACGTATTAATGTAATTAAAAAGACCATGCCTAACAGCACAACTCGCGGAGGTTGTACCATCTGGTATACCTTGTCAGCAAAATCAATATTTCTTTTCCGGAACAGCTGCTGTATTGCCTGCTTGTAGAAACGTCCAAAATATACGAATTGTGCTGAAAGCCAGCGTTTTCTTTGTTTTGCAAAAGCTGATGATTCCTGGATTTTTTCATCTTCTACAAGTGCGTCGTCCAGGTATTCTATTTTTTGTTTGTTCTGAAGGATTTTAAGTTCAAGTTCTTTGTCAAATCCGCCAACAGCGTCAATATTGGCCATAACATTTTTGAAATAGGTATAGTCAAAAGCCATACCTGAACCAATAAGGGCCGATGAAAGTCCTAAGGTTCTGTGGCCTTTACGGAAAATGCTGTTGTTGACCTCTTCGGAGATAGCATCCAGTATAGCCAGAGAGGTATTTGTGTTTTTGGCTGTCCGATGCCCCTGGATAGCTATAAAATCATTTGAAAATGCATTATTGATTTTTTGAAGAAAGTCTTTTTCCATGATATTGTCGGCATCCAAAATAAGAGCTATATCATAGTTATCTCCGATTGTAGCCATCGCTTTGTTGAGTGCTTTGGCTTTTGTACTTTTTTGAAAAGACACTTTCAATAGATTAACGGGAAGCTGCCCCAAAGCTTCCAGCGTTTCATTTTGAAAAGAATCAGCGATAATTATGACTTCATATTTGTCGTCAGGATAATTCTGCTCCAACGCCTTTTGCGCTACATCAATAATAACGGAATCTTCTTTATATCCCGGTATTAAAACTGCAAATCGTTTCTTTACTTTCGATTCCGGAAAAGCTTTTTGAGTTCTGAACCTGGCTGCAAAGGCAAAAGTAAAAACATAGAGCGCAGCAAAAGCCAGATATATAAAAAGTAGCAGTTCAATGATATTTAAGAAGGTTAAAATAAAGGTCATAAAAGTTTTTTAATAATTCAGTACTTATGTTTTTTGCCCCAACCAGCTCGAGTTTATCTTTTTTTGTTTTCGTAAATAATTTTGTTTTGTTTATCTAAAGCAGGATTTAGATTTATTTTGTGATGCGTTAAATTCCAAAGATAAGCAGAAATAAGGCTCTTTGCATGGCCTGGTTTTTTAGTGGCTATTAGTTGAAAAAAGTTTTTTGGTAATGCAATAAAGGTAAAAAATAAAAAACTAATAAAAGATTTAAACGAACCGGAATTTCTCCGTAGAAAAAGAAGTCTGTTTCTGTTTAAGTAGTAGACCTTTTTGGGGTTGGTTTTGCCAACAGACACCGATTCTTTATGATAAATTTTCGCCTTACCGCAGTAAACTATTTTATAGCCTGCCCGCTTAATTCGTTCGGCCCAATCAAGTTCTTCATAATAAAGAAAATAGATGTCGGGCATAAGTCCGACTTTGCGAATCGTTTCCATTGGAAGCATCATTGCAGCTCCATGGGGATGGTTGGTTTCACGGATGTCATCATACTGTCCTTTATCAATAGATTTGTAACTTTCATTTGTCGTTCGTCCGGTAAAATAATTCATGAAATTTGTTCCGGCGTATTGAATTGTTTTCTGCTCCTTGCTATGATAAAAAACAATTTTAGGAGATACCATTCCTATGGCATCGTCGGATTCCAATAAACTGACCATTTCTTCGATACAACCGGACTCTACTTCGGTGTCGTTATTTAGGAAGAACATGTATTTTCCTTTGGCATGGAGGACACCGAGATTGTTTCCTCCTGCAAACCCCAGATTTTTATCACTTCTTACAAGTCTTACAGCCCAATGGTTTGTATTAATCCGGTTGGCATCATCGCCGGAATTGTTATCTACCACAATAACTTCATAGTTAGTATAAGTTATATAAAGCAGGGAATTTAGCAGCTCATTTGTAATTTCCGCCTGCTTATAATTGATTGTTATGATAGATACTAAAGGTTTATCCGGCATGTTATGATATGTTAAGTATTTAAATACATTTTCAGTCGTAAATATAGTTTTTCATGATGTCTGATTTCAAGCTTTATCGGGTCTAAATTATTGATCACTATTTTGTTTTAATTCATTTTGAATTTTAGGTCCCAGAAAAACAAGGGCTAACCCAATGTATAATGTTTGTCCTACAGGCATTTGGCCTAATATCTGGTTGCCATAGCTAGACACCATGATTCCCAAATATCCTCCCATAATACCTGCATATATTCCATTAATTTCACGATTGTGTATTTTTTTATAAACTATTTTCGATCCTGCAATCAAAAAATAAAACAGCATCATCAAATAGAGTATGAAACCTACAATTCCTGTTTCGGCATATATCCTAACATACCAGCTATCCGGCGGGATTTGAGCCAAATACGTGTGCGGGGTAAACCGTCTTGCAAAACTGCCGATAGACCCTATTCCGGCTCCGAATGGCTTGTCCTTTATATAGTTAATTATCTTCTTCTGGTTTTGCACCCTAACTTGTAGTGAGGCGTCTTCTAGATTTAAAGCCGTACGCACTCTATTAATTTCATATACGCTGTTTCCGATTGTTGTATACTTTAAAAACATGAAAGCAGCAACCAGAGCTATTATTCCCAGAGTGAAAAGTTTTATGTTCTTTTTAAGGAATAAATACAAAAGGATACCCACTCCGGGTACAGCAAGAGCTCCACGTGTACCTGAGATAATTAAACCTATAAAACCAAATCCGGCGGCAAGAAAGAAAAGTATTCTGGATTTAGGGGTTTTGGCATCTATACCGGCAGCTCCGAATACAACAAGAGCATGGCCCATTGCAGCCCCAAATATCCCGGCGTCACTATATAATCCAAAAGCCCTGAGGTTTCCGAAAAGTATGTGAGTTGAACTTGCTCCTTCAGCCAGCCATTGTTGCTCAAATGGGTCTACTCCGATATATTTTTGCTGGATGCCTTTTAAAGCCGATAAAATCGTAAATATAGCCCATATCTTCATAAAAAGTTTTAAATCCTTTGATTTGTTAAAGACTAAAAGCACCATCAGAAATGTTAAAAGAGGATATAAGGCAATACCCCGCATGGCATAAAACCATGCTTTTTCACTTTCGACTAGAGGGTTGAACAGCTCCAGAAAGATGAAGAAAAACCAACCTAAGGCCACCCATAAAAGCGGATGATTCGCTGGTTTCCAGGCTCCGGTTGTAAAAAAATTCCGGAATGCAAAAGCGATTAAAGTTATGGTTAGCAGGCTGTCCATAGAGAGGCCGAAAGGAATGCCGGGGATGTATTTTCCGGCAGCACCGATCAGGAAAGATACTATGAGATAAGCAATTATTCCGTTGCGTGGGTTTAAAAAAATCCAGGACAGCAATAGGAAGAGCACCGGTAATGTTATGAAAGCACCGGCAGCCATAAGTCCTGCTTTCGATATCAAAAAGCCAACTCCGGAAAGCAACAATAGCAATAAAATCATCGCATAAGGATGAGTTAATTTGTTTGATGCGTTTCTGTTTTCGAAGTTTGACTTCATGGTTATTTGAAAAATTTGTATATGTCAGAAGTAAAAAAGTTTCGCCCGTGTCTGAAAACGTGGAAATAGCGAACGGGTAATTCTCTGTGCAAAAATATAAATCCTGCCAATTGCCCGATAATCGTCATGATAATGGTTACCGTAGCTACCAACATCAGTATCTGCAAATTTGTGATATCCGGATAAATACGAACAGCAACAAAAATAGCGATTACGTCACCTATAATGTTAGCAGCCGTCATGATTAAAACCTTTTGAAGGTTTTTCTTCGGTCTGTTTAAGCTATCCAGCGCAGTACCGGTGAAGCGGTCGAGGGGGAGGAAAAGCCCATAAATACAAAAGATACGGAAAATGTTCGCTGTTTCAGCATATTCCTGTCCTCCTAAAATGATTACAAATTGTTTTGCAAAGATTATCCCTATGATAGCAATACCTATAAACAAATAGGTGATAGCACCACTGTAGGTATAAAATATCCGTCTGACTTCGTCGTATTTTTCTTCAATGGCTGCTTTCGACATTTTGGGAAAAGCTGTTGCAGAAAAGCTTTTTAAAGGGATAGCCAGAACTTCTGTTAGCTTTAAAGGTACGCTGTACATGGCAACGCCGGCAGCTCCCAAAACCGGACTAAGCCCAATAATGAAAGTGTCGGCACTCTTTAAAAGATTGGACCCGATAAGGGTTCCTGTGGCATATTTCCCGAAATCAAGGATTTTTGAAGTATGACGTTTGGTCGATTTGGGGATGTGTATAATACCATCCCAGCCCAAAAACATCACAATCAATGATGAAACAGTGTTTACGATTAAATGGGCTATAACAATGCTTAAAACCCCTAGTTTAAAGAAAAATAAATTTAGCGCCAGGAAAAGAACAAAACTTCCGATGTTGAATGTTTTGATATATAGTATTTTGTCAAACTTTTGATTGGCCTGCAAAATGGTTATTCCATTATTGTAGGGCAGGTTCATAAATGCAAGTAGGGGATACCATTGAAAAAACAAGCTATATCCACTATCTTTGATAACGTCTCCAAATAAAAGATTAGAAGATATCAATACGAAGGCAATGATTACCGTAATCGATAATCCAATAATATAATTTGCTCCTTTGAGCATTTTTTGCTCTTCCCGGCCTGCTCCGGAAAGGTATCTGACCATAGCGGTTTTTGTAAGCCCAAATCTGAACATCTCAATAAATACGGAAGCTGTAACATATAAAATCCATTCACCAAAGATTTCTTTCGGAAATGTACGTGTTAAAATAACAAAACTCAAAAACCCCAGTGAAGCAAATATTGTATTTCCTGATAGGCTTTGAACGTTTTTATCTTTGAATAATTTATGGAGTATTTTTAACAACGTGCTATTGGATTTTATTTCGGGAATAAAACTGTAATTTTAGGCCTCTTTTTAACATCATCAAAGCTTTACTTCGCTTTTTGGGCATTTCACCAAGAATACTTTCAATTGCATCCAGCTCTGCTCCATTGAGGATCAGATAGGGTTTTTGAGGTAACAAGGTTTCGATGTGTTTTTGAGCATTCCGGTCAGCATCTGTCCATAACCGGTTGGCTCGGGCAAC
>JBNJGZ010000096.1:0-8021 GCA_051748065.1 Bacteroidota bacterium | reverse complement strand
AAAATTACTACCCAGCTTATCCTGACTGACACTCACGTCTTGATCAATTTTCTCGGTTTGAGGGACCAGAATTTTGGAAACAACAACAGCTCCGGGAGCGGCCATAATAGAAGCTGCCAGTAAGTGTTTGGCAAAAAGTAATTCCTGGGCAGGGTCTCCATCTCCTAAAAAACTGATGTATGCAGCCAGAACTCCACCGGCTAATGTAGCCATACCGCCCAGCATAACTAATAAGATCTCACTTTTAGTCATCCTTTCAAGATATGCCTTTACCATCAGCGGTGATTCCGTTTGTCCAAGAAAAATATTACCTGCAACAGACAGACTCTCGGCACCTGAAAGACGCATTGCTTTTGTCATTAACCAGGCCAGGGCGTATACGATTTTTTGAATTACACCCAGATAAAACAAAACACTTGTTAAAGCTGAAAAGAATACGATGGTGGGTAGAACCTGAAAGGCAAAAATGTAGCCAAACGAATCGCTATCCATGAGGTCACCTAAGAGAAATTCACTTCCGGCATTGGTGAATGATAATATTTTGACAAAGACACGACTGACAAATTCAAAAAAGCCTTGCACAAAGGGGACAGTCAACACCCCAATTGCTAAAATTACCTGAATACTTAGTCCGATAAACACAACCTTCCAGTTGATTGCTTTCCGGTTGGAGCTGAAGATAAAAGCAATCAGAATGATAATGATCATGCCCAAGATGCCGCGATAAAGACTTTCAAAGCTAAACCCCATGGCATCTTCATTATTTAAGAGGATGTTTTGGCTTTCTGCCGCAGTGGTATCGGAAGAGGTTGTATCGGGAGCCTGAGCCATATTTTGATCTCCCGTGAGGGAAATCATGCTATCGGGTTGTTCAGCTGTGAATTGACTTTTCTTAGAAGTTTCTAAGGTGCTATCCTGGGCAAATCCTGCGGCTGATGATAGTAGCGTTAGCATCATCAATAAAAGCCCGATAACTTTTCTCATAAGGCAAAATCTTTAGTTCCTGATAAACGCTTATTATTGTTGTTGTTCTTCTCTGCGACGGATTTCATCCCGTAGTTGGGATGCCCGTTCAAACTCTTCTTTTTCTACTGCTTCATTAAGTAGTTGTTTGAGCTCATCTATAGTAAAGCGTTGGAACTCGGTTTTTTCATCAACATCATCCAGATTGTTTTGACGCTCTTCTTTTTCTTGTTCTTCCTTGCTTTCTTCGATCAGGATACCGGCAGCACTCATCACTTCTTCATAAGTGTATACCGGACATTTAAAGCGAACAGCCAGTGCAATGGCATCTGATGTCCGGGAGTCAATGATTTGAGGACCTTCATCACTATGGCAAACCAATTGTGCATAAAAAACACCTTCTTCAAATTTATTGATGATTACTTCTGTTAAGGTGATATTAAAGGCCTGGGCAAAATTACGAAACAAATCATGAGTTAGGGGACGGTTGGGGTGCATGTTTTCCATTTCTATAGCAATAGATTGTGCTTCAAACCCTCCAATAATGATCGGTAGCCTGCGTTGCCCTTCTTCTTCACCTAAAATTAAGGCATAAGCTCCTGTTTGTGTCTGGCTGTTTGAAATGCCTATGATGTTCAGTTTAATTTTTTCCATTGTTATCTTACCTCATTTTCGTTCCATATCTGTCCAACAAACAAATGTATTTTTAGTTCCCTGCTTTACTATATATTATTTTTTAATGTTATTTTTTCGGAATGTGCAGTTAATCAAAGCTATTTCTTGTTGCTTTCTGCCGGTTTTAAGATAAATTGGCTTAGACAAAACATACATTTAAAACCCGAAAAAAGATTAATTTGTAGCAAAGGTAATATTTTATCCTGAAAATTGGGAAATATCGTTTGGTTGAAAATAAAGAACTTTAGCTAAAACAAAAAACACCGTATGAGGCATGTTTTATGCTCATACGGTGGTTTATGATTTTTTTTAGAAATTTCCCTGGGGAAGTTAGCCTGTATTAAGACTATGAGGTAATATTCTGTTTTTTATAAAAAACAGACGGATTTATATACAGTGTTGAACTTTTTTCAGCCGGAGCCTGATAAGCCGTTTCAACAGAGGTTTCGTCTTCTTTGTTTTCTTGTCTGGCCGAATTTTCGTCTGTTTTATCAATTTTAATGCCCGGAGCTATAACTAAAGCTACAATAGACATCAGTTTGATTAAAATATTAAGGGATGGACCGGATGTATCCTTCAGTGGGTCGCCGACGGTATCGCCTACAACAGTTGCTTTGTGTGTTTCGCTTCCTTTTTTATATTCGATGCCCTCATGGGTATATCCTTCTTCTACCATTTTTTTTGCATTATCCCATGCGCCTCCGGAATTAGCCTGAAAAATGGCTAATAATATTCCGGAAGCAACAGCTCCGGCTAAAAATCCTCCAAGGATTTCCGGGCCGCCTATGTAGCCAAATAAAACAGGAACAACAACAGCTAATGTGCCGGGTAAAACCATTTCCTTGAGTGATGACCTGGTTGAAATTTCGATGCATTTTTTATATTCAGCATAAGGGGCGGCATCGTCTAATTGTTTTTGCTCTTCATCAGAGATATTTTCAACATTTCCCTCATGTTTTTTCATGATTTTTAATGCATTGGTAAGTTGCGGGATGTTTTTAAACTGACGGCGAACTTCTTCAATCATAGTGCTTGATGCGCGTCCTACAGCTCCCAGTGCCAGGGAAGAAAACAAGAAAGGTAGCATAGCCCCAACAAGAACTCCGGCGATAATTACAGGATTGGCAATATCGATGGTAGCAATATTGGCTTGTTTGGTAAAAGCTGCGAATAATGCTAAAGCAGTTAAAGTGGCTGAGCCAATAGCAAAGCCTTTTCCTATGGCAGCCGTAGTATTTCCAACGGCGTCCAGCTTGTCTGTTCGTTGTCTGACTTCCGGAGACAGACGATTCATTTCTGCAATTCCCCCGGCATTATCGGCAATAGGTCCGAAAGCATCTACAGATAATTGGAATCCGACATTGGACAGCAGGGCAACTGCGGCAATAGCTATTCCAAACAGGCCACCCAGATAATAAGCTCCAATTATAGCAGCACCGATTGTTAGCAAGGGAATAGCTGTGGACAGCATTCCGATTTCAATACCGGAAATGATATTAGTAGCCGGGCCTGTAATCGATCTTTTAACAATACTTTTTACCGGATTTTTACCCGTAGCGGTATAATAAGTTGTTATCTGTCCGATAATGTAACCGGCAGCAATACCTATCAATGTAGCTATAAAAATCTTTACTGGTGTGTAAGTAACTGCTCCTCTCAGAGCTGTTTCTTCTACCCATGATTCCGGAAGCAGCCAGCTGATCAGGAAAAATGAAGAAATAATCATTATGACCATTGAAATAATCTCACCTTTATTCAAAGCTTTGTGAGGATCCCCGCTACCATTGACTTTTACGAATAATATACCAATAATTGAAGTGATAATCCCTAATGCACCTAAAGCTAGTGGTAGCATAACGGCTCCTAATTCAAATCCGCCTTGGAAGGCCGAGAGTTCAATAAATGCGGCTCCTAAAACCATGGCAGCGATAATAGCACCTACAAAAGATTCAAAAAGATCAGCTCCCATACCGGCAACATCACCTACGTTGTCACCAACATTATCAGCAATAGTGGCCGGGTTTAAGGGGTGGTCTTCGGGAATACCGGCTTCTACTTTTCCTACTAAATCTGCTCCTACATCGGCAGCTTTTGTATAGATACCACCACCAACTCTTGCAAAGAGAGCAATAGATGAAGCTCCCAGAGAGAAAGAAGAGATAAGGTTGAGGACTTTTATCATATCCCAGTCAGGCAATAAAAAGGTTTGAAAAAGGATAAATAACAGACTTAAACCAATAATCCCCAATGAGACAACTCCGATTCCCATCACAGAACCACCGCTAAATGCAACACCCAATGCTTTTCCTAATGAGGTTTTTGTAGCTTCTGTGGTACGGGAATTTGCTTTGGTAGCAATGCGCATGCCCAAATATCCGGCTAATCCGGATAATAAGGCTCCCGTAATGAAAGGTATAACGACAAAGCCATTAGAATCTACTTCTGTTGTACTTTTGATAAAAAGCAGGATTGAAACACTTATTACAAATACTGTCAGATACTTATATTCTGACTTCAAAAATGCCATCGCACCGTTTCTTATGCGAGCAGAAACTTCCTGCATTTTACTGTCACCTTCAGATTGCTTGTTTACCCATGAAATTTTCCACAATATAAACAGAAAACCAATGATGGCTGTTAAAGGAATAAAATAAATAATGTTCTCCATAAATATTAAATTTAATGATTATACCCTAATTCTTTGATTTGATATTTTGAATTAATTTTTAAATATTATTCCGTTGTTCATATTAAAAATATCGTTAAGAACAGAATTTATGTTCCAAATTTTATAGTTTTCAGATACTATTGTTTTATTGTAGTTTGCTGCGTTTTGTTGTAATTAATGTAATGGCCTGATTTTCCACAGGAGGGCTGTGAAACCTTATGATAAAGGTTGCTTATATTTGCAAAGATAATGGTATTTGTATTTTGCAGCATACAATTCCGTGAATATTTAGACAATTTTTTTCAAATTTGTTGTATTTCAATATGTTTTTCATGTATATGTATTATATTGGTTGGGTTATGGGTTTGTAAATGAACTACTTGTATTTTTATTGCCAGGTGGTTTTGTTGTTTATATATTAACAGAATAAATTTTTTTGCAAAAATTATTTATAATCACTTTGCATTAATTACTTTGAAACCATTTTTCTATAAAATTGTTTAATTTTTATTGCTCTAATCTGTTATTTGAGTGGCGAAAAAAACTGTGAGGCTTTGTAAAATTAATGATATGTGCTAAAAAGGTTTTGTCTTATCAGAAATGTCTGAATTACGGTTACGTCTCAGTTTTGAGAGTGGAAAATATGGGATACAAATACAGAGGAAAACAAAAGAATATTGCTATTATATAAAATAGGTGTAATTTTGAACACAATTCAATAACAAATACTATAAAACAAATATTATGATAACCAATAATTTTTCCCGCAGACATAATGGTCCCAATGCCGACCAGGTGCCAGAGATGTTGAAAAAAGTCGGTGTTCAAACATTGGATGAATTGATTGATAAGACAATTCCTAAATCGATCAGGCTTGATAAACCTCTTGATTTACCTGAAGGTATTAATGAAAAAGAATACATAGAACATATTAAATCTCTTGGTGAAAAAAATAAGATATACAAAACCTTTATTGGTTTAGGGTATTACAATACGATCTTACCAGGCGTAATTCAACGTAATGTTTTGGAAAACCCCGGTTGGTATACTTCTTATACTCCGTACCAGGCTGAAATTTCTCAGGGGAGACTGGAAGCGTTATTGAACTTCCAAACCGTTATCACTGATCTGACAGGTTTTAATATGTCTAATGCATCATTACTAGATGAGGCTACGGCAGCAGCAGAAGCTATGTCCATGTCACTGGATGCGCGTTCCAGAAAAGCTAAAAAACGCGGAGCAGTGAAATTTTTTGTGGATGAGAGGACTTTTCCTCAGTCAAAAGATGTTCTTATGACCAGGGCTGTTCCAATGGGCATAGAGCTTGTTTTTGGCGATTTTAAAGAGGTTGAACTTGATGATACTTTTTTCGGAGCACTTGTACAGTACCCGGATATAAATGGGGAAATCCATGATTATAAGCAATTCATCGAAAAAGCGCATGAGAATGAAATGTTAGTTTCAATGGCTGCTGATATTTTGAGCCTTACATTATTAACACCTCCGGCAGAGTTAGGCGCTGATATTGCCCTTGGTTCCACACAACGTTTTGGTATTCCAATGGGTTTTGGTGGTCCTCATGCTGCATATTTTGCTACGGAAGAAAAGTATAAACGAAATATTCCCGGCCGGATTATTGGTATTTCAAAGGACAAGGAAGGCAATCAGGCGCTTCGTATGGCTCTGCAAACAAGAGAACAACATATTAAAAGAGAAAGGGCAACATCGAATATTTGTACAGCCCAGGCTCTATTGGCTTCGATGGCCGGGTTTTATGCTACTTATCACGGTCCTCAAGGATTGAAGAACATCGCTGAGGATATTCATGCTTTAGCAAAAACATTAGCCAAAGGAGTAGAGGATTTAGGATTTAAACAGTTAAATCAAAACTATTTTGATACTCTGGCAATCGAACTGGACAAGAATATTTCTGCTGATCAGGTTATTGATTTAGCTTTGAAAGAAAAGATGAACTTCAGAAAGATTGATGCGTCAAAAGTGGGTATTAGTTTAGATGAAACAACCACATTGCAAGATGTACAAAATATTTTGAAAGTTCTTGGCAAAGCTGCCGGTCAGCAAGTCAAATCTGTGAAACAAGAAAAACCAGGAGATTATGCTTTTGATCCCAGGTTTGTAAGAGAAAGTAAATACCTGACCCATCCGGTTTTTAACACGTATCATTCAGAAACTGATATGATGCGTTATATGACTTCTCTTGAAAATAAAGATTTAGCCTTAAACCGGACAATGATACCTTTGGGATCCTGTACAATGAAACTTAATGCAGCTGCAGAATTGTTTTCACTTAGCTGGCCCGAATTTGGCGAGATACACCCATTTGTTCCCAAAGACCAGGCAAAGGGATATTACGAGTTGATTGATAATCTGGAGGAATGGCTTAAAGAAATCACAGGATATTCGGCGATTTCTTTTCAGCCTAATTCAGGAGCAGCAGGCGAACATACCGGATTATTAACGATACGGGCTTATCACCAGGATCATGGTGAAGGTCACCGCAATATTACTTTAGTTCCTTCTTCTGCCCACGGAACAAATCCGGCAAGTGCTGTAATGGCAGGAACGAAAGTGGTAGTGGTTGAAAGTGATAAAAATGGAAATATCAGTCTTGATGATTTAAGAAAAAAGGCTGAAGAACACAAAGATAACCTTGCAGCCATAATGATTACCTATCCGTCTACTCACGGTGTTTTTGAAGAGGATATTCTGGAGATTATTGATATTGTTCACAAAAACGGAGGGTTAGTTTATCTGGATGGTGCCAATATGAACGCTCAGGTTGGAATAACAAATCCGGGTATTATTGGTGCTGATGTTTGTCATTTGAATCTGCATAAAACTTTTGCTATTCCACATGGTGGAGGAGGTCCGGGGGTAGGTCCTATTGGAGTAAATGAAAAGTTGAAGCCCTATCTTCCTTCTCATAAGGTAGTGAAAACCGGTGGCTCAAAGGCGATAGGAGCTGTGGCAGCAGCACCTTTCGGCAGCCCTTTGATCTTGCCTGTTTCTTACGGATATTTAAAACTTTTAGGTGGTGGTGGATTAACGGAAGCTACGAAAATTTCTATTCTTAATGCAAATTATTTGAAAGCGGAACTTAGCGAGGATTATGATATTCTTTATAAAGGCGCCAATGGAAATGTTGCTCATGAAATGATCGTAGATTGTAATCCGTTCCATAAATCAGCAGACATTACTGAAATTGACATAGCTAAGCGATTGGCTGATTATAGTTTTCATGCACCAACAGTTGCCTTCCCGGTACATGGTACGCTGATGGTAGAGCCTACTGAGAGTGAACCATTGCCGGAGCTTGATCGCTTTGTTCAGGCTATGAAAAGTATTCGCAAAGAGATCAAAGAAATTGAGGATGGTAAAGCTGACAAAGAAAACAATGTAATAAAAAATGCTCCTCATACGGCATCTGTGGTTGTAACCGACGAATGGAACTATCCATATACAAGAGAAAAAGCCGTATTTCCTGTTGACAGTAATAAAGGAGAGAAATATTGGCCACCTGTTACCCGTGTTGATGATGCATACGGTGACCGCCATCTCGTTTGTACCTGCGAACCGGTTGACTCATACAGGGAACATTAGATATTAGGCTTTGCTTTTAATTAAGGTTTAACAAAGGCTGCATTCTTTTTGAGTGTGGCCTTTGTTTATAAGGTTGTGTTTGTTCATAAAGGCC
>JBNJGZ010000095.1:0-8025 GCA_051748065.1 Bacteroidota bacterium | reverse complement strand
ACAATTCATAGCTTCCGTCAGTACCTGTAAGAATTGCTTCACCACCGTTTCCGGCAATAATCATTCCGACCATATCCTCTGTGAAAGAACCGCTTCCAAGAGAAAACGTTCCGTTTCCAGTAGCTGAAGATGGAGTTATTGAAGTATCAGGAGAATAATCATAAGCATCAAATCTTTCACCTGTTGTTGCATCCCAATCATAATTAACTATGTTTTCTCCGGGCTTTCTTTTTGCCAGAGATACTACAGGAAGATCCGTTGGTCTTGATAAATAATAAGTCGATTCCTGATTTTCTTCAAAATAATCATCTATTGAAAGCAAAACAGGATCAAAACTTACATCTCCTGACGAATCAGAGCTTAAATTTGCCAGTTCATCACTTATTTTTTGACTTGACCAACCTTTATTTATTGAAGTTGAATTGTCATCTATAAAAAATGAAGTATTTGAAAGCTTTTCATTTATATAATCATGTACGCCCTGGGGATGCACAGCTGATGAAAGGTCTGTTCCTTCTGAAAGAGCGGTTTTACCGACTAACTGAGGAATATTTGGTTTGTTACTCAGGTCATTATAATCACCTGAAAACAAATCCGGTTTATCTGTTAAATCATTGTAGCTTTCAGAAAATAAAACAGGTTTATCTTTTAAATCAGCATAATTTCCGGAAAATAAATCAGGCTTATTTGTTAAATCTGCATAATCACCTGAAAACTGATTTATTTTAGAAATTGCATAATCAAGTCCTGCAGGATTTATAACTTTTGTTTCTGATGTTCCTGCATCAATATCCATCTCTGATGCATAGTCTATAGAAAAGCCTGAATCATTAATATCCTGAACATAATTTACTACATAATCATGAACTCCTTGAGGAGTTGTTGCTTTTGACTGACTTGTTCCCTGCTCAATATCCTGCAGAGTTGCAAAATCGACTGAGCCGCCGGCATTTGCAATTTTATCATCAACCTGAGTTTGTGTGTAATATGAATCATCATGATTATGATCTGCAGGACTGAAATTTGTAGGTTTATCTGTAAGATCAAGATAACTGCCGGAAAATAATGTCGGCTTATTAGTCAGATCATCATAATCACCAGAAAACAAAGTAGGCTTATTTGATAAATCCCGATAATCACCAGAAAACAATACAGGTTTGTCAGTTAAATCATTATAGCTTCCTGAAAACAGATTGGGTTTATCAGTTAAATCATTATAATTACCTGAGAAATAATTATGGCTTGCACTTGAACCATGCTCCGTATCAGCATTGATTGCTGAAACTGCATCTGAATCTGTATAACTGCCGGAAGATGTTTCTATCTGAGAAAGGGCATGATCAAGTCCATAAACACTTACAATTTTATCTTCTGCAGTCCCTGCATCTATTTCACTTAAAGTTGCAATATCTGAAGAATATAAAATTCCGTCAGGTAACTGAACACCCTCGGTATTTATCTGATAAACCAAAGAATCTATTTTTCTGAGAGACTTGGTTAATATAGACGGCCAGTCTCTGTCACCTAAATGTATTTCCGGAAAGTTATAATTGGGAGTAAATTCTGTGGTTATTACATAAGGCTGACTTTGCACATCTCCTGCTTGCCAGTCAGTGTTGATATACAGTTTAGTATTGCTTTCAACTCCGGAAACTTCATAAATAACTTCAAACCCTGAAACTTTAAATAAATCTCCGGGCTCAATTCCGGAGTCCAACCAGGTTGTTCCACTTCCAGTAACTACATTTGTTCCATTGGTTATAGAAACAAAACCGGACTTATACTGAGCCATTTACTTCGTGACCTTTTTCTTCTTGTTCCTGCTGCATTTCAGACAATTTTTGACGTAGCTGCTCATTTTCATTTATGAGCTTTTCTGTCATTAATTCTTTTTCAACGACTGTTCTTCCAATAATATTATAAACTTTGTCTATTGAAATTTCGTTCATATAATGCTCCTTTTTTTAAAGCGATAATATCACTCAAAAAAAACAAAAGCATTATTCCAATTATGCAGCTATTTTTTTCTGATAATTACAATAAATTCCGTCTTCTTTTATTTCCCAAATAGTACCTTTAGCATTAATCATTAGGTAACCTTTATTAAAAGTCATTATGCCTACATCATTTAGTACAAACTGTGTAGTAAGATCACCGCGGTTCATTTTTGTATATCTTAGTGAATGAGAATATATATAAAATTTTGAATTACGGTCTGTGTAATCGTTTCTTTTTACTTCTAACCCAAAACTTATTTTGTTTTGAGTTAATTTTGTTTCTCTTGATTCTGTTCGATCCTGAAGTGTCATCATAGAAAAAGTATTGGTTATAGTATATCTGTTGCTTTTATCTAGCTTTGCCTCAAGGCTTCCTGCATTTTCATCAAGGAGCTGCAAGTCTACTCTTTTAAATCCACCTACATCTAAAACTGCATCTCCGCCTCCATCTATTCCTATAGCTTCAAATCCACCCACATTTTTTGAAGATATAGTTCCTATTTCTGTACCATTTCTTTGTAATGATATAGCTCCGCCGAAACCATAATTCCCACTATCAATTACAAGTTTTGCACCATTTTTTATTTTTACTCCCTCAGAAGAATCATTAAGATTTATCTCCAACTTTCCGTCACGAGACATTAATGTTCCTGTACGGATATTATCAGCAGTTAAAAAATCTGTTGCAATATAACCGCCCTGAATAAGAGTTGAACCATCAACTCGTGCATCAGTTATTGCACCATTAATTAAGGCAGTCCTTGTTTTATCAGCCCCTTCTTCAGACCAGTTTTCAGTGTAACTTTTTGCAGAATTGTAAGCACTGTTAGCTTTTTGACTTGCCCCGATTTCAGTTTCTAAACTACTGTCAAGCTTGCTTTTATCAATTCTTCCAACAATTATGCTGTCATCAATGCGAAGAAAACTTGATCTTATATATCCGCCCTGAATAAGAGTAACACCATTAATCCTTGCATCGGTTATTGCACCATTGATAAGAGCCTTGCTTGTTTTGTCAGCTCCTTCTTCAGACCATCTTTGAGTATAATCTCTTGCATTTCTGTATGCCTGGTTTGCTTTTTCCTGAGCACCATCTTCAGTTTCAAGATCGTCAGGAAGCCTGTCTTTACTGATTTCTCCGACAATCATTCCGTCATCAATCTGGAGAAACCTTGTGTTTATATAACCGCCCTCAATAAGAGTATATCCATTATATTTTGCATACTCTATAGCTCCATTGATTAGTTCTTCCCTTGTTTTATCAGCACCCTCAGCAGACCAGTTTTCTGTATAATTTTTTGCACTGCGATAGGCTTCATCAGCTTTTGACTGTGCACCTTCTTTTGTTTCAAGATCACTGTCAAGCTTGGCTTTGCCTATCTGACCGACGATCATTTTATCATTAACCTGAATAATATCTGAGTTGATAAAACCGCCTTCAACAAAAGTTGAGCCGCCGACTCTTGCATTTTCAATATCAGCTCCAAGATCAAGCTGAGACTGAGTTTTGTCTGCACCTTCTTCTACAGCCCAATATTTTTCAGGTCCAAGAGTAATTTTCTCTGCACTAAGGTTGGTTATATGTGCATCATGAATAGCTCCCTGCATGATATAAGCAGAGCCTATAACTTCATTTGCAGTTGCATTCCAGGCAGTATCACAATGACCATTAATATTCACAGCTATTACAAAATCATGCTCGCCGAGATCACCCATATCTGCAGGATGACTATTAGAGGTTTTATAGGAAACATTGTATTCATTTGTTTCTTCATTATTTAATTCAACATCCGGAGGGAGCTTAAAATATATAAATTTTTTATCTGTTGATCCTGATTCTACAAAAAATCTGTTACCAGAGTAATACAATTGATGATTATTCCATGAAACAGTATCAATTCCATCTCCTGACCAGTTTTCATGTTCCAGTACCGGAATTTTTAAAAACATCTTTGAAGCATCAATTGCAAAATCAGATATATCGGTTATTTCAATTTTATTTGCTTCAGGCTGTTCATAGCCACTTACAAGTTCTGATTCCTGCAAATAAACATTCACAGCTTTTACACAAAAATGAACATATTTAGATTCTGCTTCTTCTTTGGAAAAGGTATAAGAATAAACATTCCCAATCATTTTTTCCCAGTTAGAAACTGAACTCCAGTCAGGAGTTTCTTCAGACTCTGTGACTTTTCTTTTATATCTGTACTCTTTTAGTAACTCCGGATATCTGATCGCCCATGAGAAAAATACACCCCCTACAAAAGATTTAGGCTTAAATTCTTCTACTTGAGGTTTAACATGATTTAAATCTAAAATAGCGGGTTCTTCAGATTTAATTCCATTTTTATTTACAGCATATACAAAAAAACTTATTTGAGGATCAGGCTTACCACCATTATCTTCTGTGTTTTGCTCTAAACTATATATAAAAATATTAGAAGTAACTGAAGAACTTGATATGATTTTTGACTGTGAATTTTGTACATCTACCTGATAAGACAAATTGTTTGATAAATTTCCTGCTCCCGCTGCATCTTCACCAGCTTTAGTTTCAAATACAGAGGTAATATCATTCCAGGTGATTTCAGCATCCCTTGTTGTCCATTTTTTTTGACCGTTTAATAATCTTAAACCTGTTACTTGAGGAACGTAGACATAATTGGTATCGCCCGGAAATATATTTTTTACTGAAGAAACAATAGGATCATAGTCCCTTACAGCATTTACATAAGGTTTGATCGTAAACTGATAGCTACCTGGAATTACTTCTGTCTTGCATTCAAAATCATTTATTCCATTGTAATTACCAAAATATATAGTTTTTCTTCTACCAGTAACCATATCTTCATAAGAAGCTGTAATTTCAGAATAATTTATAAAATTAGGAAGATTTTTAGTTAAAGTTAATTTAAAGCCATTATCATCGTACTCAATGGATTTAAATTCAGGGTTTTGTCTTAAATTTTCCGGAAAACCTTCATAAAGATATGTAGTTCTTTGATTTTCTTTTATATCTTCTTTTGATTGCTTATTGCTTTTTACAGTAACTGTTATTTCTGAATTAGGATCTAATTTATCATCAATAGTTATTGTGCATGATTCACCATGAGTGTTATGAGAAATAACTTTATGCCCTTTAAAATAAATATCAACAACCACATCTAATGAATATCCGGTCCATGAAACAAATAATGAAGATTTATTTGTTGTTGTATCCTGATAAATTTCCTTTACATCTATGTATTGTGGAATATTACCTTCTACAACAACATCATCCGGATCTTCTTCTATAATATCTTCTGTATTATAAACTTCATCGAAATATTCAACGGCTGTTATTTCTCTTATGTTTGATTTTGTACCTGACCTTGAAATTTCAGTAATTCTAAAAAGCTTACCAACATTGTTCTTTTTACCAATTGTTATAACTGCATCAGTAAGTATAGATCCTGCTTCTGGTAATTCGTTAAATTTAATAATTGTTTCTTGTGCAGAATCATCATAAGTATATCCGGATATATCAGCTTTATTCTCTATATTTAAAATATGTAAAACATCTGTGTTTATATCTCTTACTAAAGCTTTATAAACTTCACCGGGTTCAAATTCAAACGTTCCTGAAATATAAAACTCATACTCAGTTGTTCCTTGCCTTAAAATTCTTCCTGAATGAATTCCCCATGAAACATTTCTGTAATTTACATTTATGACATCACCAAGTTCACAGTTTATTGCATCAGTAAATGCGGAAAATTTAGTGATTTTGGTACACCACATATTTTTGTTTGCCATTAATTTTAAATGTTTTCTGGCAACAACAGGGTCAGTACAATTGATAAGTGAATATTTGATACGGTTTTCTCTGACTATTTCATTTGATGGATGTCTGAATTCTATAGTTCTTTTTTCAAAATTTTGATTTTCATCCATAAATTCAAGTTCAAATATATTCGCTTGTTCTTTTGCAGAAAGATAAGTAATTGAAAACGAGTCTTTTATTATATTTGAATCATTAAATATTTGAACTACAGGACTTGGCTTATCAATCAAAATAGAATGTTTTGAAGATTTTTTAACCGGATAAGCTCGGCCAAGTGTATAAATTGGCTTAATCTGATCAGAAAAACTTGCCTGAGTATCTATGACATAATTTGATACTATACCCTCTGCATCACAAAAATCAGCCCATTCAACAAAATCTGCTAAAACAATATCTTCAAACGGAACACCAAGCCCAATCTCATCATCTGTTAAAAGTTTTAAAGCTTGCCATGCAGGATTATTTGCTTTTTTTTCCAAAACCTGATCAGAATTAACATCTTTTATTTTTAAGTATTCAGTATTAATGATCATGTCTATTTTTGGAATAGATCCACTTGCAAGCTCTGAAGCTCCAAGTCTTAAATCCATGAATGCACAGCCGGGGTATGTCTGCAAATCATAGTCATAATAAGAATATACTGCATCAACGGTTGTATCATTTATATGATACTGATCATTTTTAGTACTGGCATCAAATCTTATTCTAATATCCATTATTTCTGATATTGGAGGAATTGATGAAATATCAAGTTTTCCCGGTTCTAAATATCCTGCAAGATAGTTATCTTTATTAAACTGAAGATTATCCTGAAGCATTGTGGTTATTTCAGATGAAGTTTTATTTTCATGAAAAGGGCCGATATGTTTTACAGCTGATTTATATGTCTGTCCTTTTATTGTTATATTTGCCCAACGTCTCCAGTAACCATCTTTTTTTCTTACATCTATTACATATCTTTGTGATATTTCTTTTTTATCACCAGCTTCCTCTCCTTCATCATGTACTGCATACAAACCTCTTGGAAATCTTAAAGAAATATATACAAATTTAAATGAATCTGATGATTTTGTACTTTGCTTTGGAGAAACAACAACTCCACCTTCTGTTTGTCCGGCAAGTTCTTTTGAAAGCTTTGATCTAACTATTTTTTTGTCAAAACTTGGTGATGTAAAAACAGTTGTCATCTCTTCAAAGCCTTTTGTCATTGTTGGCCTTGGATCTGTTGGATAATCCCACCAATCATAATTACCTTCAGCATCCAGAGCTAACCAGGGTTTTATGTATGGGAAAAAACCATTTGCTGAATTAAACTGTCTGTGAAGAAGTTCACCAGGCTTATCAAGGTAATAACCACTTGTCATACTTTTAGGATTTGGTGTTTCTTCTGACTCAATTGCAAAAAACAATCTATTTCTGTCTATTGCATCATCACCGCCTTTTGACCACAGAACTTCATAAGATGTTTCTTTTAGAAGATTTTCAAAAGCTTTCATTTTATATGAAAATGAAAGCCAACCACCTCCTGTATCTTCCAGTTCCGGTTCATATTTTCCGGGATTGGCTTCATAATGATGATAGAATTCAGCAAATAAACTGTGATAATTTTTTCCCAAATCCAATGAATTAATTAAGACTGATTCAATATTATCAATACCATTATCTGAAATTAAAATTCTTAATAATATTGAATTAACAATATCCCCATACTCTCTTAATTTATATTCTAGCTGCCTTTCTTCATCATAAGTCCAGAGATCTTCATACGTAGACCAAATATCCACTCGATCTGTTGAAGAATTTTCAACTTTTGCTGAAACAACAGGAGGTTTTACCTTTACCCTTCCAAAAGTTACAGGAATAACTAATCCTTCATTATTAGGATTAGTCTCTCTCCAACTATTCGAGCTATATGTTGGTGATTTTTCTACTCCATCAGGTGTTTCAGGATCAGGCAAAGGCATGTAATGATCTATTAATCTCATCCCGCCATACTGAATCCCGGCACTTATAGCTGCAGATGCACCATAAAATAAAGGCGTTCCGGCTGTAATCCCAGGAACAGCAGCAGCTAAATAAGGAGCTGCAATAGCCGCAACAACAACAACACCAAGAGTTGCAAAAGTTCTCCAGTCATCACTGTCACCACCAACTTTTTTGGAAAAAGTGATTTGGTCGCCTGTTTTTATTTTATGATTTACAGGA
>JBNJGZ010000094.1:1664-8117 GCA_051748065.1 Bacteroidota bacterium | reverse complement strand
CAGGAACTATTTGTTCCTTCTGCCTCCGGAATGTATTTCATCCGGTTCTCTGACGGTCAAAAAACACAAACTAAGAAGCTACTCATCCACTAAACCATGCGTTTTATCAGGCGTAATTTGTGAGAATATTCACGGGCATCACGGTTATAGATGCCCTGGTGGTCTATATTATCAACTCTCACTTTTCCGTGCGCATGAATAATTTTATGGCTTCCGATAAATATGCCTACATGAGTAATTTTTCCTTCTTCATTATCAAAAAACAATAAATCTCCCGGTTTTGCATTGGAGATAAAATCAACCGTTTCTCCTTCGCCGGCTTGTTCTGAAGCATCTCTTTTAATATGGTATCCGGCAATTTTAAATACGATCTGCGTAAATCCGGAACAATCCAGACCATAAATCGATCTTCCGCCCCACATATACGGAGCTCCTTTAAACATATCAGCAATAGCCGGAATTTGTTTGGCAATTTTAACATTGATAAGATCACCGGCAGGTCCTTCATAACTAAAATCACGGCCTGCCATCACAAAATTCATATTTTTATCCGGCTTTGGCAAAGAACTCCCTGCCACAACAGGTATCAGCTCATCTGCTGATTTATTCTGAACGATTTGCGATATGTCTGTGCTAACATAAATATCCTCACTGCTTAAGCGAGTATATTCTGTTTCCCCTATGCCCACCATTTGTTTTTTATCAATCCATCCTTTATAATTATCAAAAGCAGATGCAATGTATGCCCAATTGCCCTGAATCTTTTCCACCTGAAAAACCTCTCCGAATAAAAGCTGGTTTACCATTTCTGCTTTATCATTAGGTGCTTCGCGCACCGGAATCATACTTAATAAATTTATACCATACGTCATAGTATCTTTTTCTTTACAAGATCAACTTTATTCCTCTATTTTTGTTATTCGTTTTGCCTGAATACAAAAGTAATATACAATTACAATAAACGAATGATTTTTTTAAAGAATTACACACATTGAAAAATTCATGTAAAATTAATAACTTTTCAATGAAATGTTTAACTTCGTAGCCTGAAATGAAAAAAATAATCTCATATCTTCATCATCATTACCAGGAAATATATAAGATATCGCTTTTTATCTTATCAATCGTAGCGATTGTATATTTTTTTCCGAATGAGGCGAAATTCAAATATGACTTCCAAAAAGGAAAGCCCTGGCAATATGAAGACCTGATTGCACCCACGGCTTTTCCTATTCAAAAGTCAAATGAAACGATTGAAAAAGAGAAAAAGGAAGTCTTACAAAATCTGCGTCCTTATTTTAAATATCACTCCGAAATATACCCCTCATCCCGTGAAGATTTAAAACAGGATTTTCAGAAAAAATGGGAAGAAACACATAAGCAACCGGATCAAAACTCCCGGGCTTATAAAAATAACCGTCAGCAATTGTTATGGTTGTACGACAGCATTGGAAACCGCGGATTAGTTGATATCAAAGAAGGAATAAAATCCCGTTTTGAAGGAAATTCTTTAATACTAATAAAGAACAATTTTGCCCGGGAATATCCATACTCCTACTTTTTTTCCCCGGAATCTGTTAATGACTTTATAGCAGCAAACCTTAACAACCAAGAGTATGACAGCAGTCTTATAGCAAGTGCACTTAAACCTTTTTTAAATCAAAATATAACATACGATGCAGATAAAACCCAACAGGAGCGGGAACATTTGCTGAACAGTATTTCGAAAACCCGCAGAATGGTACAAAAGGGGGAACTTATTGTGGGGCAAGGGGAACCTGTCGATGAGAAAACCTATCAGATTTTGGTTTCACTAAAAAAAGAATACGAAGAAAGCTTACTTAGTGCAGTAAGCCTGAATTATATCATTGCCGGCCAAATTATTTTAGTATCCATCGCAATTCTGGTGTTGGTTCTCTTTTTGTATTATTTCTGGCCCAACGTTTTTGACAATAACCGCAAGATCATCCTTATACTTCTTATGCTGATCTTAATGTCATTTTTGACAGGCTGGATTTCGGAAAGTTATCCGGCAAGCTATATCTACCTGATACCGGTTTGTATTGTTCCTATTGTCATCCGCTCATTTTTCGATACCAGGCTGGCTTTGTTCGTCCATCTGATCACCATTATAGTCATTAGTTTTATCGTACCCAACAGCTTTGAATTTGTTTTCCTCCAATTAATAGCCGGAATTATTACGATCATTACGGTGGTTGATTTGCAAAAACGATCCCAGTTTTTCATTACATCAATATTTATATTTCTTTCCTATTCCATCACTTATATAGGTGTAACTCTTTTAAATTCTGCCGATATCAATGCAATAGAACCCATTCATTTCGCTATGTTTGCAGGCTCTGCCCTGATTACAATGTTTTCCTATCCTCTGGTTTACATTCTGGAAAAGCTTTTAGGATTGATAACAGACGTATCGCTAATGGAATATTCCGATTCGAACAGCAAACTCCTCAGGAAACTTGCAGAAAAAGCGCCCGGATCGTTTCAACATTCCATACAAGTTGCAAATTTAAGCGAAGAGGTTAGCCATATAATCGGTGGTAATATCTTGCTTGTACGCACCGGCGCTTTATATCATGATATTGGAAAGATGAAAAACCCAATGTATTTTATCGAAAATCAAAACGGAAATTACAACCCGCATGATGAACTCTCGAATACGGAAAGTGCCAGAATTTTAATCGAGCACGTTACCGAAGGAATAGAAATTGCAAAAAAGAATAAACTCCCGGAACAGATCATTGATTTTATCCGTACTCATCATGGAACTAAAAAAGTAGAATACTTTTATCAGATGGAGATCAAGGATAACCCGGATGAGGAAGTCAATATCAAAGATTTCCAATATCACGGGCCGGCACCTTTTTCAAAGGAAACGGCTGTAGTTATGATGGCTGACTCGGTTGAAGCTGCATCACGAAGCCTGAAAGAACCGACGGAAAAAAATATCAACAGCTTAGTGGATAACATCATAAACAAACAAATGCAGGAAGAGCAATTTTTCAATGCCGACATTACGTTTTCGGATATTTCTGCAGCGAAAAAAATTCTCAAGCGAAAATTAAAAAACATTTATCATGTCAGGATTGAATATCCTGATTAGCCATTTCCTTTAAATAGAGTAAACTTTCCGGACCTTTATTAAACAACAGATCTAAAATACTTACCCTGGGATTAAAGCTATGCTTTTCATCAAAAACCTGTTCCCAGGGTTTTAATTTTAATTGAACGGGTTCTTTAGGATGCAACTTATAGCGCATATCCACAGCATTCTGATATTTTTTTACAAATTTACCAGTGCATTCCACAGGTAAATCGAGTTGCAACAACCTTAAAATAAGATGCATTACATCCGTATTAAATTGAAAAAGATGATCGCACTTCTCAAAAAACAACGCTTTTAATTCATCCTGATAAAAAAGAAAATAGGCCGAACTATTATAAGCGGCAAAAATGGCTCGCCAGTATTGCCGCTGCCACGGATAATTGTAATCTATGCCTACATCCGTAATTTTTGTTTTACGGTCATGGTTTCGCTTCACCGGAATAACTTGTGTTAACGGCCCGTTTGCTGTATTGATAATATAACGGTTTCGATAAGTTTGTTTGTTAAAATGTTCGTCATCTTCAATAAAGGCACGCCCGAACTTTACCATAAAAACAAAATATTCCACAGGAGGAAAAACAGCAGTAGACAGAATTAGATTATCGCCACGATCAATAGAATTCATTTATCCGGGTTATAATTCTTCAATAATTTTTGTTATTTGAGGTATTAAAAAATGGTTTCCGTCATTGACAATAATGTGATCGGCAAATTGGCATTTTCTTTCATCACTCCATTGGTATTGCATACGTTGAAGGACTTCCTCCCGGGTGATGTTATTGCGCTTCATAACACGTTCTATTCGCAATTCAAGTGGAGCACTTACTGTAATCACAGAATGAAATCTATCCTGAAATCCGGCTTCAAAAAGTAAGGCTGATTCCTGAAACACAATCGCATTTGTTTGATTTTCCACCCATCTCTCAAAATCCTGTGCTACAAGAGGATGGATTATAGCATTCACCTGTTGTAATTTCTCCGCGTCAGCAAAAATAACGCCGGCCATAGCTTTAATATCAATCTGATTATTCGAATCAAATACCTTATCCCCTATTAAATTATAAATTTTTTCTTTTACGGGCTGATAATAATAAAACTGGCGGGCATGCCAGTCGGAATTATAAACGGGATATCCTAAAGTTTTAAGTATTGTGGCAACAATCGACTTACCACTTCCGATACTGCCGGTCAGTCCAACTTTAGTTTTACTGCTCATTGTTTTGGATAATATATTCTACGTATCTGGGAGAAACCCTGAGGTTTTTCACGTAAGAAGGGAAACGGCTCACGCTCACTTTTACTTTATCATCCGATGCAAAAGTGTCCACTTTTTTGAGGTCTACCGTAGCAGCAAACTGGCCTGACGATATCTTTTGATAATCTTTCAGAGCTACCCAAAAGGTAATTTCCACCTCATTAGGAAATGTCTTTATCGAACGGCTGCTCCCCTCCTCTATATTCACATCCACCGGCACCTCCAGAGATGTTTCTGTGAACTCTTCTACATCTATATTAAGGGAAATTGTTTTTTGTCTGGCCTCAATTTTATCAGGTAAATCAAGTTTGAGCTTATCAGAAATATCATCATCTACATCTTCCGCTATAAAAGGTTCTGTCTTTATCTCCGATAGCGTATCGATAATACCACTCGGCCCGGAAACCCTGATGCTGTCAGGTTCAAAAAAGATATCATTATAAGGCTGGTATTGAGACTTATAATCAATATTTAAATTGGGATTGACAACTACCTTGCGACTGCTTTTTTCATCCATCCACAAGTAGATTGTATCCGGACGAACATCTTCAATTTTTGTAATCTCTTCTAATTGCCGTTCAATTTTCGATACAGAATTATCAGGCAAAATATAATAATTGTATTGACCTTCCGAATAATAAGGTGTCATGATGGTATGATCAATACCTATATTAATCTTTTGCAGTGAGCTAAACCATTTTAAATCCAACAATTTAAAACCACTACTTTTCACTTTAATATGAATAGTGGAATCCGAAGCTTCTGCTAAAATTTTATCACTTGTATTATTCTGATACTTCACCGAATATTCTACTTCTGATACATAAGCATTGCTCAACTTAATGACCAGCCATAAGAACAGAGCGATCAAAAAACATACTGCAAATACCGTAAGTCTCTGACGAAGTTTCTTTTCGTAAGACTTACGGAAATTTACAGGTATTTTGGGAAGTATTTTCCCCTTATTCATGATTTTTATATTTCAGACTATTGTCTTTGAGATACACCGGCCTCATCTTTATACTCATTAGAGATAGCGGCTTTATCCATTTTCAGACGGTTTTGGTCTTCTACTTCGATGGTAACCGTATTATCATCTACAGAGACTACTTTTCCATGAATACCGCCAATGGTCACAATTTTCTGACCTTTTTGCAGGTTTTCGCGAAATTTTTTCAATTCTTTGTTTTTCTTAGTTTGTGGACGGATAAAGAATAGCCAAAAGACAACAATAATTAAGGCCAGAAAAATAAGGCTCTGTAATCCGCCTTCTCCACCAAATCCTGATTGCAGGATAACATTTAGTAATTGCATATTTATTAATTTAAAATTTATGATTCTTTTTACTTGTCCCCGCTTTGGGAATCTAATCCTGTGTCTTTATACAACAAATGAATGTTTCCATATAAGAACAAGCAGGTTGTATTTAGGATCCCGATTTATGGGGTTGATACACTTTGGCCTTGAGGTCTAACTGCACCTTATTCGGAACAGCATTGGAAAGCACCGTAGCTTCTTTATGATTAAACCCTTGCCGGTGCTTAGAATCAAACTGTAGATCAATATACCCTTTCTCTCCAGGTTTTACCGGCTTTTCGGGATATTCTGCAACAGTACAACCACAATCCGCATCTACAGAAGTAATGACCAAATCACTATTTCCTTCATTTGTGAATTCAAAGCTATAACTGACAATTTCACCATCGATCACTTTCCCGAAATCATGTTCTGTATTTTCAAATACAATTTTGGGTTGCTTGTCATTATTTTCCTTGTCACTTGCACTGGACGGATTATTAATCAAATCAGTAGACAAATTGCCATCTTCCTGATTGCAAGCAGTTACAGCAAATAAAACCGTGAATATTAGTAGTATGTTAGTAAAACGTTTCATTTTATGGGATAAATTTAGTTAATTTTTAGATTGCAAAGATAAGAAAACAAAAAGAAAAAAAGCAATAAGATTAATACAGTCTGGCATTATGATTAATTAAAAATCCAATTGATCATAGTGTTTTTTCGGAAATGTCCATTTATAAAGCCTGCCCTGCACACTTGCGGGGAACACCTT
>JBNJGZ010000094.1:0-1564 GCA_051748065.1 Bacteroidota bacterium | reverse complement strand
ATGTAGACCAACATTTTTTGGTCTTCTTTAAAAGAGCTTTCCTTTTTGTCCATATAGTTTTGATAACCGCTATCTGTTCGAATGTCGTTATAAATCTTACGGACAATATCAAAATGTTCGTGGCGCCAATTTATCTTTAACCTATTGTAATTGTTGATGTAATCCCGGTTATTTCTGATTTTGTCAACCAGGCGGTTTTCAATAAATTTTGTATTCGGGTCCAGGTCATCCCTGTCTGGCAATAGTTTGTTTTTTCCTTCTTCAATTTTCTTTTCAGCAAGATCAAAAACCTCAACTAAAAATGAAAGCTGGTAAACAAACAGGTCAAAGAGCTGCTCAAAACTTTTCAGCATTTTCTTTTCTCCCTCTCCTATCGACTCCTTCTCAATACTTTCGTGAGCATATATGGCTTGCATCACTTTTATTCGCAAATGTCTTCTTGTTAACATCGTATTTTTTTGCTTATTAACGCTGGCAAAAGTAATGGTTTTTATGAACGAAAAAATAATTTTCCTCTGATATTATTCCGGCAGAAAAAAACATCTTTTATTTACGCATTAAATTCTGGGTATATGTATAAATAATTTTAGAATAGACAAGTGTGAGTCCGGTCTAAAAAGGTCACATTTGATTTTTACCGGCTTTTTACCCCAATCCGCCAAAGGTAGGCGGATGAAGCCGCTGAAAATCAGCCTCCATTTAGGGATGGGGTAAAGCTTATTTTTAGCGGCTGTGATACATTTAGTGTTTTTAAACCGGACTCAAGTGTTCAAAAAGAAATTTTCATTCCTTTAAGTCATGATTTTGTCAGCCCTTAGCGCATCATTTACCGCATGGCTGCGGTTCTCGTTCTGACTTATAGCTAGTGATCTCCATACTTTTTCAGCAAACTCCATCTATGCCATAAATTATATATGCAATAACATCATTTTTCATTTAAGTAATTTTTTATTGTATGAGAAAGTTTTCTTTATATATTTGCCATTAAATAGTTAAACAGTAAACATCAAACAAGGATAGAATTATGGCAGAGAACACAGGGAGAAACGAGATTTATGCAAATGCTGTTCGTGCGGGGAAAAGAACATATTTTTTTGATGTAAAAGAAACCCGGAAAGGCGAATACTATTTAACGCTTACGGAAAGTAAACGTAGATTCAACAAGGAACAGGGCAAGTTTTTTTACGAAAAACACAAGATCTTCTTGTACAAAGAAGATTTTGAAAAATTCACCAATGCTTTAGAAGATGTAATGGAGTTTATCAGAGCGCGGCAGTCCGTAGTGGAAAAAACGCATGATCATGAAAGTTCCGGTTCACAAGACAGCGAAAAGAAAGAAGATAATAATCAGGAAAACGATAATTCTTCAGAAAGCTCTGACTTTTCGGACATTAACTTTGATGACTTAAACTCAGGAGAAAACGACAAAACATATTAATACAACTTAAAAGGCCTAAAAAAAATTTGGTGCTGGCAAGTTTCTTTGTCAGCACTTTGCTTTGATTCTCAAAATGAGTTCCTGAAACAGTCAAATATTTCTGTAAATTTGCACCATTACAAAAAA
>JBNJGZ010000093.1:0-8155 GCA_051748065.1 Bacteroidota bacterium | reverse complement strand
CAAAAATACATAATTATAAATAAATAACATATTTATAGATAAAATGATTGAATACAAACCATTTAAAAATAACTTTTTTTAACATATTCCGGTTCAATCCGGCGTTATTTAACTATTTTAACCAAATCTTTTTTTTAACAAAGAAAAAATCAGAAAAGTTTCTCAACAAATAAAAAGCTCTATTTATAATTACCAGAAGATAACCGGACACATTAGACATAACCGTATTTATTCAATATTACATTAACAGCTAATAATGAAACTCTTGGGTAAGGACAAAATTAGAGGACATTTGGTTTCTTTGAGTGGAGCGAGTTTTATCTATCTATTGATTCATAAAACCTCTTATCAGAAAATTAAAAAAATAAATTATTTTTGTCCAAAACAATTAACAAAATAGCAATTATGAAGAAACTTAGTGCGATTTCCGGCCCGATAGCCATTGCCATAATGGTTTTTATCCTGATGGGCGCAAATCTAAAACAAGCAGGTGCCTGTACCAATTTCTTAGTAACCAAAGGTGCTTCCACCGATGGCTCTACTATGATAAGTTATGCTGCCGATTCTCATGTCTTATACGGAGAACTGTATTTCCGCCCTGCAGCGGATTATCAGAAAGGGACAATGATGGACATCTACGAATGGGATACAGGTAAATATCTGGGAGAAATCCCCCAGGCAGAACATACTTACTCTGTTGCTGGCAACATCAATGAACACCAGGTAGCCATAGGAGAAACAACATATGGCGGTCGCAGTGAATTGCGCGATTCTACCGGACTCATTGACTATGGAAGCCTGATGTACATCACTTTACAACGCGCAAAATCTGCACGGGAAGCAATTAAAGTCATGACGAATCTCGTTGATGAATATGGTTATTATTCTTCAGGAGAGTCCTTTTCTATTGCTGATGAAGACGAAGTCTGGATTCTCGAAATGATCAGTAAAGGAATGGAAGAAAAAGGAGCAGTCTGGGTTGCCCGCATGATCCCTGACGGATACGTTGCAGCTCATGCGAATCAGGCCCGCATTACCACTTTCCCCAAAGTAGAAGAAAACAATTGGTTTGACAAGGATCAAACTACATTCCACTCTCCTGACGTTGTTGATTTTGCACGGAAAATGGATTATTATGACGGCAGTGATGAAGATTTTAGCTTTTCGGACACTTATGCTCCGGTAACTTTTGGTGGCGCACGTTTTTGCGAAATTCGTGTTTGGTCTTTCTTTAAAGATATCAAAAGTGGCATGGAAAAGCATTTTGATTACGCCAAAGGTGATATAGAACGTGGCGAACATGACTATGCAACCAATCGTATGCCTTTGTGGATAAAACCTGAAGAAAAACTCAGCGTGCATGATGTAATGAATGCCATGCGTGATCACCTGGAAGGCACCGAATTAGACATGCGAAAAGATGTCGGAGCCGGTCCTTTTGATCGCCCATACCGTTGGAGACCCCTTACCTGGGAAGTCGATGACGAAACGTATGTAAATGAAAGAGCTACAGCTACACAGCAAACAGGGTTTTCTTTTGTAACCCAATCCCGCAACTGGCTGCCTGATGCAATCGGAGGCATCAATTGGTTTGGAGTAGATGATGCTGCTTCTTCGGTTTACACTCCGATCTATTGCGGCGTGACAGATGTTCCGGAAAAATATGAAGAAGGTTATGGTTCTTTAATGGAATTTAAAGATGATGCTGCATTCTGGGTCTTCAACCAGGTTTCCAACTTTGCATACCTTTTCTATAACCGGGTACAACCGGAAATTCATGAAAAGCAACAAGCACTGGAGAAAAAGTTTATTAATTATACTCCGGCGGTAGACAAAGCAGCAGAAAACCTCTACAAAAAAGACAAAGAGCTGGCGGCTCAGTTTATCACCGATTATTCGAGCAATACAGCTAACACCCTTGTAGAAGACTGGAAAGAATTTTATGCCTATTTATTCACCAAATATATGGATGGTAATATCAAACGTCCGAATCCGGACAAACAAAATCCGCACCTGAAACAACCAGGCTATAGCAAAGAATTTTACAAGAGAATTATTGAAGACACAGGTGATAAGTTAAAAATGAAAGAATAGCTCACATGTGTCTAAACAGATAAAACAACCCGGTTTTCAGGGATAAAACCTGTCCCGTAACTATGGCATGTTTTATGAAATATAAAAAGGATGTGTTGAGCGGTATTTCCCCAATGCATCCTTTTTTGTTTAGTTATTCACCAGTATATTTTTAAATATATCGCTTCATCGGTAAACAGGTAAAACAAACTACATGGCATTATTGGAAGTCAACAATTTGAGTATTTCCTTTCAGAGTGAAGGGATTTCCAAAGAGGTGGTTCACAACGTATCCTTTACACTGGAAAAGGGCCGCACGCTTGGTATTGTAGGTGAGTCCGGCTCCGGGAAGTCCGTGACATGCTCAAGCATTATCAGGCTCTTGCCTGAAAAACAAAGCAATATTACCAGTGGAGAGATTTTATTTTCCAATGAGGATAAACCGATCAATCTGTTAAATCTCTCGGAAAAGAAAATGCAGGATATCCGCGGCAACCGGATTTCCATGATTTTTCAGGAACCTATGACAGCTCTAAATCCGGTAATCACTTGTGGGACACAAGTATCCGAGATACTACAACGCCACCGGAAAATGAGTTCAAATGCCATGAAAAAACGTGTCCTGGAACTTTTCCGTGAGGTTATGTTGCCTTCACCTCAAAAGATTTATCATTCATATCCCCATCAAATTTCCGGCGGACAAAAACAACGGGTAATGATTGCCATGGCTATGGCCTGCGAACCGGATATCCTCATCGCTGACGAGCCAACAACAGCTCTGGATGTAACGGTACAAAAGACCATACTGGAACTAATGGCAAAACTCCAGGAAAAATACAATACCGGAATAATTTTTATCACTCATGACCTGGGAGTTATTGCAGAAATTGCTGATGAAGTGGCCGTAATGCTTAACGGTGAAATTGTTGAAAGCGGAACAGCAAAAACAATATTTAATAATCCGCAACATCCTTATACGCAAGGTCTGTTAGCTTGCCGGCCTCCGTTGGACCAACGTCCGGAAAAATTGCTCACTATTAAAGACTTCATGCAGTCAAAAAATGACAACCTGAAACAGCAACCCACACTTGTATCAGAAGCTCAAAGGAAACAAAAGCACGAGCAGCTATATGCGCAAAAACCCATCATGGAAATTCAAAATCTGGTGAAGAAATTTCCCGGACGCAAACAATTATTCAAATCGCGCGAATATTTTACTGCCGTCGACTCCACAAGTTTTTTTGTCTATCCGGGTGAAACTTTAGGACTGGTAGGTGAGTCCGGTTGCGGTAAAACAACTTTAGGTCGTACACTTATGGGGATGCTTAAAGTCAATGAAGGGAAAATTTTGTATAAAAATCAGGACATCACTTCTTTATCTTCCGACAAATTACGTCAATTAAGGAAAAAAGTACAGATCATATTTCAGGACCCCTATTCATCTCTAAACCCACGGATTACGATAGGTAGTGCTATTGAAGAACCCATGCGGGTGCATCAATTGGTTAAAGGGAAAAAACAACGCAAGCAAAAAGTTCTGGAATTATTGGATAAAGTGGGACTTGACAGTAACCACTACAATCGTTATCCGCATGAATTTTCGGGAGGGCAACGGCAAAGAGTTTGTATAGCAAGAGCATTAGCTATGCAACCGGAATTTATCATCTGTGATGAATCGGTTTCTGCTTTGGATGTTTCTGTGCAGGCGCAAGTTTTAAATCTCTTTAACGAATTAAAAGAGGATTTTGGGTTTACCTACATCTTTATTTCCCATGATCTTTCGGTAGTTCGCTATATGTCAGACCGCGTGTTAGTTATGAAAGACGGAAAACTTGTCGAATCCAACGAAGCTGATGAACTTTATGCCCATCCTCAAAATGATTATACAAAAACATTAATTGAAGCTATTCCCAAGCAATAGGGAAATTCTCATTACAATAGGAATTCAGGTTTGGTAACACTGACTGAATTTACACAACGCTGTAATATTATAAAGGTTATTAAACAAAAAAACGCCACCGGAAAGACTCCCGGCAGCGTTTTTATTGATTGCTCTTATTGTTTACTCTTTAATATCTTTCAGATACTTTTTCAGCCATTGTTCCTGTTCCCAGAGCATGTGCAATATACTTTCTTTGGCCCTGTAGCTGTGGCTCTCTTTTGGAAGCATTACCAGACGGGCTGTTGCTCCCAACCCTTTCAGGGCATTAAAATACCGTTCACTCTGCATCGGATACGTTCCCGAATTATTATCTGCTTTACCATGGATCATCAGCATCGGAGTATCCATTTTATCGGCATGCATAAATGGCGACATCTTGTAGTATACTTCCGGAGCTTCCCAATAATTTCGTTCCTCAGCCTGAAAGCCAAAAGGCGTCAATGTTCTGTTATAAGCTCCACTCCGGGCAATTCCGGCAGCAAACAAATCAGAATGAGATAATAAATTAGCTACCATAAAAGCTCCATAACTATGACCTCCAACAGCTACTTTTTCCCGGTCGATATAGCCCCTACTATCCACAGCATCTATAGCTGCTTTGGCATTAGAAACTAACTGCTTCCGGAAACTGTTATTGGGTTCTTTATCATCTTCACCGACAATAGGAAAAGATGCATCATCCAGGATTACGTAACCCTGAGTAAGATAATAAAGCGGTGATCCCCAAAAGGGATATGTAAATTTATTTGGATTTTTTGTGTTCTGTGAGGCACTGCTTCTGTCCTTGTATTCCCGCGGATATGCCCACATAATCATGGGTTTTTTCTCTTTCTTTTCCTTGTCATAACCAACCGGCAGGTATAAAGTGGCATTTAGCTCCAGTCCGTCTTCGCGTTTGTAAGTGATCACTTCTTTATGTACGTCCTGTATACTCTTAAACGGATTTTTGAAATCTGTGAGCTGCTCTAATCCGGAAGTCTCCAGATTTCTGAAATAGTAATTCGGATATTCCGTTGAAGATTGGATACGCACCAACATCCGGTCACTTTCAGGTCTAAAACGAATCAGATTTTCCAGCTTATCTGTATATTCAGACTCATATACCCGCTGGGTTTCTTTCGTCTCCAGATTCATTTTATCAACAAAAGGAAACTGTCCTTCTTTGGTATGACCCGGTCCGGTGAGATAAGCATGATCTCCTTCCATTGCCAACACATTACGCCCCAAATCATTTTCTTCGGTCACAAAACGCCCGGGATCATTATATTGATCCTGATAATTGCGGTCAAAAATTATTTCCGGTTCTTTATCAGAATTAGACGGATCAAAAAGATAGGTTTTCGTATTGCGGTTTTTCCACCAACGATCGTAAGCCAAAGCCAGGTCTTCTCTACCCCAAATAATATAACGGTATCTATTTTGGGTTTTAATCAGGCTTTTCCCTTCTCCATTGAAAGGAGCTTCCAACTGAAAAACTTCATCGCGATACTCCACATCTTTAGCAGGATCGCCTCCATCAAGAGCTTTTACATAAGTTAAAGTGGCCGGTTTATCATTACGCCAGCTAAATTGTCTTTTGCCGGTGCGTACCGCCATAAATCCTTTTGGTAAATCCTCCGTCAAAGGAACCTCAACAACGGTTTCCACTTTTTGAGCATCTTTGGTATAGATAGTCGTTTCATAAGGAAAACGATAATAAGGAACAAGATAAGAGAAAGGTTTTTCAATCGTACTTACCATCACATATTCTCCATCGGGAGAGAAACTAATTCCCCGATACATAGCACTTTCCAGCCACTTTTCTTTATCCCCGTTCAGGGAAACTTTATAAATAGATGATTTGGCCAGCTGTTCAAAATTATGCTCATCAATTTCGCTGGAGAGCAAGTCCTGATACGTTCTGTTTTGGGCAGTTTCTCCTTCACTAACAGATACTGCTGGCCCGGTTGGAACAGCTTCTTCAGCATCAATCAACTTTTTTCTGTCTTCAGGGACCATTTTCACAAGCAATGCTTTTCCATCTTCAAACCATTTGAGCGTACTCCCCATATTCGCATTAAGACGATCTTTGGTTAACTTTTTCGCGGAGGCCTTTTCAACATTAATCACCCATAGCTCAACTCCTGTAGTTGTGGTATGAGTACATGCTATTCGCTTTTGATCTGGCGACCAGGAAAAATTCGTCAGCATGGGTTTCTCAGGTAAACCGCTGACTTGTTTTGCCTGAGCGTCTCCATTTTTCAAATCCCGTATTTTAATGTTGTTGTAATACCTGGTCCGGCTACCAATATTGGTTTTCGGATTGATGCGCAATCCACCGAGCCGAAGCTCTTCCTGGGATAACTCTTCAATTGATCCATACGCATCGCGATAAATAAGCAACATAAAGTGCTGCTCATCATCCAGTAAAACCGACGGAGCCAGAGGCACATCAACCAAATCCAGAATTTCTTTCGAAGGTTTTTGATAATCTACATTCTCTTGTGCAACAGTTATACTAACTGCAAACACAAGAAGTGTTGCAATAAATAAACGTTTCATAATTTTTATTTTAGGTTTAGGAAAACCAAAGATATAAAAATAACTCATGCGAAAAGGACTAAAATTTTTATTCGCCTATTTTATTTACTGATAAAACATAGCATTTCGCTAAAGTTTTTGCATAACCACCATACAAAACCATTTCTAAAGTCTATAGTGTTTTTTATTCGTTTACGCTCAATTTTTTCAACACTTCCCATTTATATCTGCTTATTCAATGATCATGTTTATATTTGTCCAAAGGAATTGTTGAACCGTGTAACTTCTATTCATTCGTCCTGAACTATGCATAACATCGGAAAAATTATCCTCATCAGCGGACTGGTTTTGGTTGTTCTCGGTGGTTTGATCTGGGCCTTTGGAAATATTTTCAGTTGGTTCGGAAATCTTCCTGGAGATATTCGTATTAAACGCGAAAACCTACAAGTCTATATCCCAATCACCAGCATGATATTGCTCAGTGCTTTTCTTTCATTTATTTTTTGGCTTATCCGGCGCTTCTTGTGATCCCGTAAGCAGATTCATGCAATCATAGTTTTCAGGATTTCCTTCTACTAAAGATTTAGAACGATTATAAAGAAAACACTAAAAAGAAGCAGCAAAGCAGGAAATTCTGCCTGCCACAAAAGCATAACGTAGAAATAGCACATTGTGGGCAAGCACTATTTTACTATAAGCTTCTGAACTTTTCTGAATCCGGTTTCTGAAGTAATATTCAGCATATAAAACCCCGGAGTCAATTCAGAGACATCAATACTCTGCTGGCTGTTGTTGATATTTTTCTTCAATATTTTATGACCGTCAATACTATACAGGGTTAAACTTCCTTTTTCTGCTCCTTTTACATAAACTATATCATCGGCAGGGTTCGGTAAGATCTGCAGATTCTCCATCTGATTTTGCTCAACTGAAGTCGTTGCAGGGAAGTAGTTCAGTTTCCAGCCCTGATCAATTCCGCTATCATTTGTTTCGAATTCGATAAACACTTTGTTTGAAGAAGAAGTAATCATAGAAGGGTTTTGCGAACCGTCGAAAGATGCTAAGACAGGTGCATTCTTATCTGCCCCGTCATATAAGGTAACTTTATCCCCGGCATCGGCTAAACTCCATTTTGTAAACTGCAATTTCAAAGCACCAGGATCAGGATGTTCTATTAAATAAGTGCACGCACTGTTATTTTTATACAAAGAATATCCACTGCCATCATCAAATTCATATTGATCGGCAGTCATCCAATGGTCTCCACAATAACTAGCGTCCGGAGGCATAATACCAATAACAGCTCGTTGATTCACGGCAAAGTTGCCTCCACCGGAAGCCATATTGTTCAGATGAAAATATCCGTTAGCCGAACCTCCCCAGCCCCAGTTAAAATGAAAATATGCGCTGTCGCGGAATCCATCCATAACAAAAGCATGACCTCCCTGGGTCGTTGAGTCTACTCCTGCATAAAGCACAGGGCGATTGCTTAGCATTTCATTTTGCATCATTGTTTTCCACTCGTCATACGCATAATCGCTACGATTCAGAAAACGTAACGTCGGTAAATATTTAAAATGGTCTTTCAAAGCATCTTCGGCTTTATTAATTGAAGAACCC
>JBNJGZ010000092.1:0-8172 GCA_051748065.1 Bacteroidota bacterium | reverse complement strand
ACCACCTTACTTTCCGATACAGAACCGGCTAAAAATATTACCGAGTATTTCATCGGTACTGATATCGCCTGTGATGCTGCCGATATGGTGCAGTGCAGAACGCAGGTCGATGCTGAGCAGGTCTGATGGAATTCCTTGTTTCATTCCCGATTCAACGCTTTCCATGGCTTGATAAGCCTTTAGTAGTGCTTCGTGATGGCGGGCACTGGAAACAACTGTGTCGTTTTCCAGCTGATCCTGATCTACAGACTTTAACAGACTATCGGTAATGAGTTTTAAGTTTTCCCTGCGTTTAGCGGAAATGAAGATCGTTTCCATATCTACAAGCTCGCTGAAATGTTTGGGCGAACGTTCCAGCATGTCCGTTTTATTTCCCAGAATAACAAATCGTTTCTGACTTACATCTGTATGGGCTTTAAATTCATCGAGTTCAGCTTTTATTTCTTCCAGGGGAGTCCGGGAAGCATCAAAGAGATACAAGACGATGGAAGCTTGTTCTATTTTATTATAAGTGCGTTCAACTCCCATACTTTCGACTGTTTCTGATGTCTCACGCAAACCGGCTGTGTCGATAAAGCGAAAGCTGATCCCGTCAATAATAATGCTGTCTTCAATAACATCGCGTGTAGTACCGGGAATTTCGGAAACTATGGCACGCTCTTCATTTAAAAGGGCATTCAGCAAAGTGGATTTGCCGGAATTGGGCTTACCGATAATCGCTACGGGTATCCCTTTTTTGAGCACATTTCCGGTCTTGAACGAAGCAATTAGTTTATGGGTTTCGGTTTTGATCTCTTCAATCAATTGTAAAAACTTATTTCTGTCGGCGAATTCCACATCCTCTTCGCTAAAATCCAATTCCAGTTCGATTAGCGACGTAAAATCCAGTAACTGCGTACGTAGGTTTTTCATCGTTTGAGAATAGCCGCCACGCATTTGCTGCATCGCCAGTTGATGTTGCGATTGTGACTGAGAGGCAATAAGATCACCAACAGCTTCAGCCTGCGCCAAATCCATTTTATCATTCATAAATGCCCGCATGGTATATTCGCCTGGTTCTGCTAAGCGTATCCCTTTGGCAAGCAACAATTCAATAATTCGCTGTTGGATATAGACCGATCCGTGGCAGGAAATCTCAGCTACATCTTCACCGGTGTAGGAATGGGGTTGTCGGAAAACAGAAAGCATCACTTCGTCAATAACTTCTTTATCCTTACAAATACGTCCGAAATGCAGGGTTTGCCCATTGACTTCACTTATTTTTTTGTTTTTTGTGGCGGGACAAAATATCTCTTCCAGCACAGGAAAAGTCTGCGGGCCGCTGATGCGGATTACCGCAATAGCTGCGGAGCCTCCGGCAGTAGCCAGAGCACAGATAGTGTCGTTACGTTGGGTGTAGTGTAATGCTTCCATTGGTCTTTACTTTTAAAATGCAAAGGTAATTGTTATTTTTTTCGTAATTTTGAGCAATCAACAGAACAAAATAAAAGATTATGAGCATACTTGTCAATAAAGATTCAAAAGTTGTCATACAAGGATTTACAGGCAGCGAAGGTAGTTTTCATGCAGAGCAGATGATCGAATACGGAACAAATGTCGTCGGCGGCGTTACCCCCGGAAAAGGCGGACAAACGCACCTCAGCCGTCCGGTTTATAATACGGTTAAAGATGCAGTAAAAGACACCGGTGCTAATGTTTCCGTAATCTTTGTACCGCCGGCTTTTGGTGCGGATGCCATTATGGAAGCTGCTGCTGCTGGAATAGAAGTGATTGTTTGTATCACCGAAGGTATTCCTGTGAATGATATGGTTAAGGTAAAAGAATATCTTGCCGGCAAGGATGCCCATTTGATCGGTCCGAATTGTCCAGGCATCATTACTCCCGATGAGGCAAAAGTTGGTATTATGCCCGGTTTTATTCATGAAAAAGGAACGATTGGTATTGTTTCGCGTTCCGGCACCTTGACTTATGAGGCTGTAGACCAGCTAACAAAAGCAGGGCTGGGGCAGTCCACAGCCATCGGTATCGGAGGGGATCCTATTCCGGGGACTTCGACACAGGAAGCCGTACAAATGTTTATGGAAGATCCGGAAACGGAAGGTATTGTGGTGATCGGCGAAATTGGAGGAAATATGGAAGCGGATGCTGCAGAATGGATCAAAGAGCATGGAACGAAACCTGTCGTTGGGTTTGTGGCCGGAGCAACAGCGCCTAAAGGACGTACCATGGGACACGCTGGTGCAATCGTAGGAGGGAAGGCCGACACGGCTGAAGCCAAAAAAGCGATCATGAAAAAAGCCGGCATCCATGTAGCGGATTCACCGGCTGATATTGGTAGTATCATGAAAAAGGCTTTGTCATAATAAAGTACTTTCTAAGAAAACCAAAAAAGCAAAGTCAGTAATGTCCTGGCTTTAATACTTTAACTTTTACACTTCAATGAATAGCTCTTCCATAGATCTGCGAACTTTTTTCGCATGCTGGTATTCGTCGTCTGTGGAACGATAACCTAAGGCGACGGTCACGACAGTTTTCAGTCCTTTCTCTTTCATGCCCAGAATTTCATCATACTGGTTTTCGTCAAAACCTTCGATGGGACAGGTATCTATTTTCATCTCAGCAGCTGCCATCATCAAGGTTCCCAATACAAGATAGGTTTGCCGTGCAGCCCAGGCATCTTTATCCGGACGGCTGTTGATATAACCTTTCATCATCTGGCTGTAGTCCTGAAGCATTTCAACCTTTTGATCCCTTTCCTGAGCAATAAACTCAATGAAATCATCCACATGTGTGTCACTAATGTTCGCATAATGACCAAAAACCAACAGGTGAGAGGCTTCTGTTATCTGAGGCTGTCCAAAAGATACTTTTTGCAATTTCTCCCTTATTTCAGGGTCTTTCACATTTATAACCTTATAAAACTGCAACCCAAAAGATGTAGCTGTAAGCTGAATAACATCCTGTAATTTTTTAAAGTCTGTATCACTGACTTTCTTGTCTTTATCAAATTTCTTGGTAGCGTAACGCCATTTCAAATTTTCAATAATATTCATAAACATATAGTTTTTTGTTAATTTCAGAACATTAAACAACACAAACCTATTTTTGATTGAAGAGATGAGTGGAAAATGCCTTGATTTTTATCAATGTATCATTTTATCTCAATCCTTATCTACGAAGTCACTCTATAAAAGACATGCGGAAAAAGGGAGCCGAATTAAACCGATCTTTAATTTGTTATGATCAGATGGAAGGAGGGAAGTGGCTTCTTGAAAAATGCAAAAACAACTGAAAGCAAACAACAAAAAAGGCTAAACTCCTAAAGAATTCAGCCTTATTATCGCTATCAAGGTTTTAGTTAGCGAATACTTTTCAGGTATTTATATAAGTCGCTCTTTTCCGACAAAATAACTGTTGTGGAAGTATCGAACGTTTTCTGGTAAGTTTCCATTGTTTTTGTAAACTGGTACAATTCTCTGGTCTGGCTGTTTCTGTTGTAAGCTTTGGCATAAATATCTGCAGCTTCTGCATCGGATTTTCCGCGGATCTTTTCTGCTTCTTTAAAAGCTTGCGATTGAATTTCATTAAGTTCGCGTTCTTTTTTACCATTAATGCTTGAAGCTTCTCCCTGTCCTTCAGAGCGGAACTTATCGGCAATCCGGAAACGTTCACTGCGCATACGTTCAAATACACGTTTCCTGACATCCTCAACATAATTTATACGTTTAAACCGGAAATCAAGTACTTCAATTCCCAGGTCTTTTGCGGTTCTGTTGGCCTCATCTCTGATTTTATCTTGTATTTGTTCACGTCCAACATCAATATTAGCCAGAGAGTCATCGATAAGTTTACTAATTTTACCGGTCTGAATAGCGTCCCTGTTGGTATTCCGCACAAGCTCTTCCAGAATATTTCCGGCTACTTTGTCTCGACTTTCGCCATCAAGCAGGTCATCCAGTCTGGACTGAGCTCCAAGTTCGTTTGTGAGACGTTTGTAAAACTGAAGCGGATCAGTAATTTGCCAACGTGCATAAGTATCAATAAAGATGAACTTTTTCTTTTTTGTCGGAACCTGATTGGGATCGCCGTCCCATTCCAAATATCGTTTGTCAAAAAATCTGGCTTTTTGAATAAATGGAGCTTTGAATTTTAATCCCGGCGTTAATTTAGCCTCGCCTATGGGACGTCCGAATTGAGTGATTACAACCTGTTCGGTTTCATCAACAATAAATGCACTGTCTACTAAAACAATAAGTCCTATGACGGCTGCTATGATAATTGTTATTATTTTATTTTTCTTACTCATAATTCTGTTTTTAAGTATTTGCAAAGCTTTTTAACTTATCTCTTCATGTTAAGTAATGGGAGGATTTCATTTTTGTTATCCCCGGGTGTAATAATACGGTCGCCCAACTGCGGTAATACCTCTTGCATTGTTTCGAGATAAATACGCTGTTTGGTAACTTCCGGAGCCTGGGCATATTCTTTGTAAAGAGCATTGAAACGAGATACTTCTCCTTCTGCATTGTTCACACGCTTGGTAGCATAACCTTCGGCTTTTTGAATAGTCTCTTCAGCCTGGCCACGGGCTTTAGGAATTACTTTATTGTATTCCGATTTAGCCTGATTGATCAAGGTTTCTTTTTCCTGCTGGGCTTCATTAACTTCATTAAATGCTTGCTTTACGGGTTCAGGTGGATTGACATCCTGAAGTACAACCTGCACTATTTGGATACCCAGTGAGTATTCACGGGCTGTTTCCTGCATCATTGTCTTTACCTTGCTGGCAACCTCCGCACGTCCGATAGTTAATACTTCATTTACCGTACGGTCACCAACTACCTGACGGGTAATAGCTTCCGAAATAGCATGCAATGTGTTTTCGGCATTCCGAACCTTAAAAAGGTAATTATAAGGTTTATCAATGCGATACTGAACGACCCATTCCACATTTGCCAGGTTCAAATCTCCGGTAAGCATCAGAGATTCATCTTCTGTTGTACCACTACGGTTATAACTAGTCTTTACATCCGCTTTTTCTGTGCGGAAGCCGAACTCCTGCTTTTTCTGGCGTTCGACCGGAACTTTGTAAACTTTTTCCAAAAAGGGTATTTTGACATTCAGTCCGGAACTTTCATTCCTTACGTGTTTGCCAAGACGTGTGATTACGCCTACTTCCTCTGTTTGTACCTGATAAAACGAACCAAAACCGATAATAATCGCCAATACAACGATGATGATCGTTTTGTAATGTTTTTTAACCAGACCTTCAATGTCGTCTAGTGTAAATTCTTTGTTCTCTGCCATAATTTTTATGATGTTTTGTTGTTTTGCTGTTAATTAGATTTGTTAATTTGTTTTTTACGTTTAGCGTTAAAATTTATCAAGGTCATATTTCACCAATTTAATCGGTTAAAATACAACTATTTTGATGGTTAGTCAATAATACAAAAAATATTTTGTTTTGTTAAAACTATTTTCACTTTTATAACATCTGTAATCGAAGTGCTTCCGGATAATAAGAAATAACAACTATCCGGAAGACATCTTCATATTATCATCTTTCGGTTATTTTCTATATCCGCTAAAAAGTGAACGAGAACTTTTCATTGCGGAATCCATTCAGTAAAACTTTTCAAAATTCCTTTTGTTTGGCTTTTATGAATAATCGCTAATTTTGCATTACAAATATAAAAATATGACAACAGACGAAAAACTGGCGCAAGCAGAAATGAAAGCCCACGGCAAACCTCTGCAAAAAATGTTTAACCAGGTTCCGGAAAAGTACGACTTATTAAACCGGATCATGACCTTAGGTATGGATGAGCCCTGGAGAAAAAAAGCTGTACGGTATATTAAGTCTGAGAAACCGGAAAGAGTGATGGACCTGGGCACCGGAACAGGGGATATGGCCGTGCGCATGGCAACAGAGATTCCCGACTGTGAAGTAACGGGCTATGACTTTAGCGCCCCAATGCTGGAGGTGGCAAGAGAAAAGGCTCAAAAACAAAATATTGACAATGTCAGATTCATTGAAGGAGATGCAGCCGAAATGCCCTTTGAAACCGGTTCTTTTGACGCTGTGGGAATATCGTTTGCATTCAGGAATATGACATTTAAAAATAAAAATACAAGCTATTATCTAAAGGAAGTTTTGCGTGTCTTAAAGCCGGGAGGGAAGTTAGTGGCTGTAGAAAGCAGCCAGCCAAAAAGTAAGTTTGTGCGGTTTTTCTTTCATCTTTATCTGAAATATATTATTGCTGCAATTGGAAGCCGTATTGGTACCAACAAAGGCGCTTACCACTATCTGGCATATTCCGCCAAAGAGTTTTATACAACGGATGAATTAACCCAATTGCTACAGGAACGTGGTTTTGGCGAAGTAAAACATCATCAAATGTTCCTTGGAGCCGCAGCAATCACAATTGCGCAAAAACCCGACTAGTTTTAAACCTAAGCAAAACATTAATGTTTTACAAAAATTATTAAAATGCGAATTCCTCAGGCATATTACCAGCAACCATCTGTTTTGGAAATAGCAAAGGACTTAATAGGAAAGAAGCTGTTCAGCAACATGGGAGGAGAGCTCACAAGTGGAATAATTACTGAAACAGAAGCTTATGCCGGAATCACTGACCGCGGGAGCCATGCTTACGGAGGGCGCAGGACAAAGCGCACAGAAACCATGTATTTACCCGGTGGCCATGCATACGTATATTTATGCTATGGCATTCATGCACTTTTTAATGTTGTAACCGGTCCTGCAGATGATCCGCTGGCCGTACTTATCCGTGCCGTAAAACCAGCCGACGGCATAGAAATTATTCAAACTCGCAGAAAAAGTAAAGGAAAAAATTTAACCAACGGCCCGGGGAAACTTACGCAGGCATTGGGGATTACAACCGAAATAAACGGTATTTCACTGACAGATAATCAGATATGGATGGAAGAATACATGAAAATTCCGGAAGAGCAAATCCAATCCGGTCCACGCATAGGCATAGATTATGCTGGCGCCGATGCTTATTTGCCGTATCGCTTTTGGATAAACGATATTTAAAAACAAATGGATATTAACCATCTGACAATCAATATAATAAAACATAAATAGAACATAATGAAACCATTACGCAATCCTTACGCAGATATTGAAAATTACAATTGCTTTGGCTGTTCGCCGGATAATCCGATCGGATTAAATCTTCAGTTTTATGAAGATGAAGACCATATTATAGCCGCATGGAAACCGGATCATAATCTGGAAGGTTTTTTTAATGTTTTACATGGCGGAATTCAGGCTACGATACTGGATGAAATTGCCAGTTGGGTCGTTTTTGTAAAATTAGGAACGGCCGGTATGACATCAACCATGAATGTGAAATATAAGCGCCCGGTCAATATTGAGTCTGGAGAAATTACCATTCGTGGCAAACTGATCGAAATGAAACGAAATATTGCTGTGATAAAATCTGAGATATTCGATTCGAATGGAAAATTATGTTCGTATGCCGATGTGCAATATTTTACATTTTCGACTGAAAAAGCCAAAGAAAAAATGCATTATCCGGGCTTAGAAAAATTTAAAGATACTGAGTAGGTTGTACAAACCGCAAAAACGTAATTTATTTTTTCAGTTTTGAGGGGTTAAAGTGTTTTATTGCGTATTGTATGATTTCATGCGATTTCTCGTTTCTGATAAAAAGTAATATAATTAGTATTATGTTAAATAGATCAATTTTGTTCTCGTAGTACGTTTTTTATATACCGCACGTATCCTCTTCATCAATGCACTTGCAATAATTCACAAAGTACCGCTAATGACACAATTTACAATTCAAAGCTGTCTAAAAAAAGCTTCGAATACACGAATTAATACCGGATATTATTCGCCCACTTTTTTTAAAATTACGTTTGAATTCCCATATAATTGACAATTAAAGCTTAAGCAAGATGGATATTGGTTCACTGAAAACTATTATCCCCTGTTTGGGTCAGAATTAAAATTTTCAAGAGTCATATATCAGGACAAAACATTAATTTGTGCATCCGTGGCAAAAACAAAAATTATCTTGATTTATAACATTCCGAAAGCACTTGTTAATCTGTGAATTATCAAGTTTTTTAGAAAACATACAACAACCAGAGCATAATTTTCAAACTCAGGCACAAAAA
>JBNJGZ010000091.1:0-8192 GCA_051748065.1 Bacteroidota bacterium | reverse complement strand
GGATTTAAATTATGACCATTAAGGACTTCTTCATAACATTTTAAATAGTCGTCAGTCATTTTTCGTGCTGAAAAATTATCTACTATAAACTGATGACATTTTTCCGGCTTGTAGTTTCCGCCTTCCCCGATAGCCCTGGCTAATTCAGATTTACTATTGGAAAGGAATCCCCGTTCTTCTGAAATTAATTCCGGCAAAGAGCCGTAAGTGGTTCCAAATACCGGCAACCCGAAATATAGACTTTCCAGAATTGCCAGACCGAGAGGTTCATGCCATAATACCGGAAACAAAAGTGCTTCCGAGTTTTGGATAACCTGATTTTTTTTATCTCCGCCCAACATGCCGTAATAGTGTATTTTGGGATTGAAATTAAGCTTTTTACCTCCTACGACGGCTAATTTTTTCCCTGCTCGTTTAGTAATTTCTACTGACCCTTTCAGATTTTTAATTTTTCGTGAGGCTTTGGCCAGAAATAACAGATGCTTTCGGGGATGGCTTAGATTGGGTTTTCCCAACAAGTCAAAATCAAGCCCGTTATAGACGTATCGTTTGGAATTGTGGCGTTTTGCATGATTCTGAGATACAAAAACAGCGTTTATATCAAATTCCTCCTGTGGTTTTCCATTCCCATGGACAGTCACCATATAGGGTTTGTCCACAGGCTCATCAGGGCGATCATGGAAATGTAAAATATCCACATCTTCCGGAATTTGATCCTGAAGGCTTTGCCCCGGATTATATTCAATAATATCGCCAAACGGGCAACTCGAACCTTTTTTGACTAAATAGGAAACCTGATGTCCCATAGCGACTAATTCTTTACCCTGGGCGTAAATATCGCGTTGTGTTCCTCCGTATTTGAATACGGGGATAATTGATTTTCTGTTGACAATCAGTACTTTCAATGCTTTATTTTTTAGGTGGCAAACTGTTGATTATAAAGTGACCGGAACACACCATCTTTTTCCAGTAAATCATCATGCTTACCCTGCTCTATAACTTCGCCATCCTGTAAAACATAGATCATATCTGCATTACGGATGGTGGATAAACGATGAGCTATTATAATGGACGTGCGGTTTTTCATTAGGTTATTCAGAGCATCCTGAACAAGTTTTTCCGATTCCGTATCCAAAGAAGAAGTAGCTTCATCCAGAATTAAGATAGGAGGATTTTTCAAAATAGCCCGTGCAATGCTGATACGTTGCCGCTGCCCGCCACTGAGTTTGGTCCCGCGGTCTCCGATATTTGTCTGATAACCATGCTCCATCGGTTTGATGAATATATGGGCATTGGCGATGCGTGCTGCATTTTCAACCTCCTCCTGAGTGGCCGAGTTTACACCAAAGGCTATATTATTGAATATCGTGTCATTGAATAAGATAGACTCTTGCGAGACGATCCCCATAAACTGACGAACATCCTTCACTTTTAAATCTTTAATTGAATGATCGTCAATTTTGATATCTCCTTTTATGCTGTCATAAAAGCGCGGTAGCATATCTGCCAGCGTGGATTTACCGGCTCCCGATTGTCCGACTAATGCTATAGTTTGCCCTTTTTCTATTTTTATGTTGATATCCTTCAGTACATATTCATCCTGATATTTGAACCAGACATTTTCAAACCGTATATCTTTATTGAAGCTATTAAGCGGTTTGGCGTCCGGACTATCCTGGATTGTAACTTTTGCATTTAATACCGACTCTATACGGTCAAATGATGCCATCCCTTTTTGGATGTTGTAGTAAATGGATGAAAGATTTTTAGCCGGAGGAATGATTTGACTGAAGATAGCAATATACGCAATAAAAGCTTGTGGACTAAGCATGTCATTACCTGTAAGAATGAGGTTGCCACCAAACCACATAATAGAGACAATAATGATGGATGATAAAAATTCAGTAAGCGGGTTGGCGAGGTCTTTTCGGCGCCAAATTTTATTCATCAGGTCGGTATATTTTTCATTGCCATCAAAAAAGCGTTTCTTTACACGTTCCTCTGAATTAAAGGCTTTTACTATTCGAAGGCCATACAGGGATTCTTCAATATACGACAACAGCAAGCCGAGTTGGCTTTGCCCTTGTGCAGACTTTTTCTTTAATGCTTTACCGATCCATCCGATTATACTTCCTGTCAGAGGGATCAAAATAAGAACAAAAATTGTGAGCTGTGTGCTCATGATAAATAATGAAACCAGATAAACGATAATCGTTATCGGGGATTTTATTGCTTTGTCAAGTGATCGGATAATCGTTGCTTCTAACTCCTGCACATCTGCAGTCATTCTGGACATCAAATCCCCTTTACGTTCTTCAGAGTAATAGGAGAGGGAGAGCTGCATCGTTTTGTTGAAGAGTTGATTGCGAACGTCCCGGATAATACCATTACGAAGTGGGGCAATTACATATTTACTGAGGTAAGTAAACAAAGCCTTAAAAAACATAAATGCAATCACAAGTAAACTAATATAAAGTAAAGCTTTAGAGGGGCCTTCTTCAAGAATTAGCTGACTGACCATGTATGTGAAGTTATGTTCTATGGCATCTGCTGTTAATGCAAATTCAACAGGCTCTCTTACAATGTTTTGTTTGTCGAATAAGATGCCAAGAAAAGGTATTATCATGGTGAAAGAAAACAATGAAAATAACGTCCCCAGAAGAGTGAAAAATACGCTCCATGATGCTTCGCTCAAGTATGGTTTTAGATAGGAGAGGATTTTTTTAAAGGCTTTCATTTGTTTTATTTTCAGCAAGTCACAGGGTGACTTATTGCTCTTTTGTTTTTTTATTGAAACATCCATTTTTAGTCATACCTGTGACTATCAATGATACTTTATGTAAACATACTTAAATTATTCTTCAAAGGTATAATCTTTCAGAAAATCGTAACGGGAAATTTGTTGGTTTATTTGTTGAATCTGGGAATTTGTCCAGGAAATCTTATTTCGACTTTTACTTCCGGATGAATGTGTTGCTTCTTTGCAGACTCTTATAAAGTCTTTGTCAGCAGTGATATTAAGAAAACCGCAGATCTTTGTCATGTTATTTTCCGGGTTTTGAATAAAATCTTCATGTGTTAATTCAATATAATCGTATTTCTGCTGTTTTTTGATTTTGTCAATAGTTTCAACATCACGAAAATGCCGGGTTATTTCCTTATTGATATGATCAGTCGAAGGTTTTCTTCTATAATAGTTTCCGCCGCGGGCTCGTGTAGCAATGTTATCAAATGGATTACGATGCACAATGATCAACTTTAAAGGGATTTTTACAAGTTGTTGTAAATGGTCTAACCGTTCCGGTTCTTTATATAAAATTCTGCTTGATGCACCGCCACGTTTATCGCCAATGACTTTTAGCTCCCGGATGTTATTTTGCCAGCCTGTTGGAATGGAATAGGAGTATCCTGTCCATCGAAAACCTCTTGAGGAAAACCATTTGTTTTGCGCGAAAAGATGAGAATACAGCGAAGCAGCTGTTTTGTGTTTTCTTTGCTTTTGTAAAGCATGGTATTCATGTGCAATCAAAACATCCGGATGCGCATTGAGCATTGATCCTAATAATGTATGCCCGCTACGTGGATATCCTAAAAACAGCACAAAGTTTTGCGGAGCATCCAGTTCATTTTGAATTTTTTTTTCGTATGCAGATGCTTTAAGCTGATGAAAATAAAAGTGCATCAGCTTACTATATTGATGAAATAAGAACTTATAAACGCGCATCTACATTTAATTTTTTATTGCATTGGATAATTTAATTCTCTTAAGAGTTTTTCAAATCCCGGATAGGCCATAAGTTCGCGTAAGCGTTGGATGTTTTCTTTGTTTCTCCACTTTCCTACAGAGTGGTTGTGTAAGTTTTCAACGGAACCATACCAGGCATTGTTTTCTTTGACTTTAGTATAAATATACCATTGTTGTATTTCTTTAGAAAAAGGTTCATCAAGAAAACTCATTATTTTTCTCATGTGCTTGTGGTAATTGGCGATCAGGTCTTCATAAAAAACAGTATATACCTGAGGATGATCTTTATATTCCAACCCTTTTTTTACATCGTTGATCCACCGGTCAGGGTCTACCCAGTATTCGCCGGGTTTATCCGGATGCTTGGACATACAAACATCTCGTCCGTCACGGATAATATGAATGATCTTCACATTCTGATTAAAATAATTTAAGATAGTATCTAAATAGCGTATATTATAGGGTGTTTTTTCACACCACCTTGTGATGTCTTTAGGTATCCGGGTTATCAATAAATACCGGTACATGCGGTCCAGCCGTTGCGGTTTCCACTGGCCATCGCCTGTTTTTTTCCAATGGTTGAAAATGCTTAATTCATCCGGGAAAGCAAATATGGAAGGATGTGCAGATAACATAGATAGTAGCAATGTTGTACCTGATCGTCCACAACCTCCAATAATAACAGGAGGTTTGGTAAAATGCTTTTGTGCTTTTTTAGCTCCCCATTTTTTTATGGTGGGGATCAATATTTTCTTTCCTTTGTTTAGCATCAGAGCGCAAATGTAAAATAAATCAAATTATATACAGCATATTTTCTTTGTATATTTGCCTGAAATAAGAAAGAATTACTATAGAAAGATTAACGTTTATGGGTTTGTAAAATGCTATATGTTAACCGGTTAAATTTTTTAGATAAAAAATAGGCTTAAAGAACAGCATAAGTTGAGTGTATATTCGTTAAAGAATACTGATTATGAAACGAGTTCCAATGAAATCAAATTTGAATTTATGAAGAAAATAATAACATTATTCCTGCTGTTGCTGGTCGTAATTTCATGGGCCGGTGCTCAGGGCAAATATTGGGTGTTTTTTACCGATAAGGACGGAGTTTCCTTTGATCCTTATGAATATTTTGATGAAAAAGCTATTGAAAGAAGAGTAAAGCATGGTGTAGATATTTACGATATTTCGGATTTTCCCGTAAAAGAGGCTTATCTGGAAGGAGTTGAAAAATTGGCAGACTCTGTTTCTCATCATAGCCGATGGTTTAATGCTGTTGCAACTTATGCAGATCATCAGACGATTAAAACAATTCGCAATTTACCTTATGTAAAGGAAGTATTTTCTTTTCCGGAAAAAGACATGCAATTGGCTGAATATAAGGATTATGACACTACGTTAAGTTATGAGCATAGTGTGATATTGAAAGATCAGACAAGAAAACTGGGCTTAGATATATTTCAAAAACACGATATTGACGGGAGTGGAATACGAGTAGCCGTTTTTGATGGCGGTTTTCCCGGTGTGGAAGAAATCCCTGTTTTTAAACATATCCGTGATGACAACCGTATTCTGAAGACCTACGATTTTGCCAAAGATAAAGAATCGGTTTACCATGGAAGCTCACACGGGACCATGGTTCTTTCAAATATTGCCGGCAAAACAGACTCCATAAATCTGGGTATGGCTACAGGTGCAGAGTTCCTGTTAGCCAGAACAGAAATTAAAAGAGAACCTTTTTCTGAAGAGGAAAACTGGCTGGCAGCCATGGAATGGGCCGATAAACATGGAGCCCAAATTATCAATTCTTCGTTAGGATATATTTATCACAGATATTTCCCTGAAGAAATGGACGGCAAACACAGTTTAGTTGCAAAAGCTGCAAATATGGCGGCTTCTAAAGGAATGCTCGTTGTAAATGCCGCCGGAAATGATGGTTCCGATGAACAATGGAAAGTGATTGGAACACCTGCGGATGCTGATAGTGTTCTTGCTGTGGGTGGAGTGAGACCAAACACCGGTTATCATATTAGCTTTAGCTCTTATGGCCCAACGGCAGATAAACGCCTTAAGCCCAATGTATCTGCATTTGGGAAAGTGATCGTGGCCGGAAAAAACGGATTGAAGCAAAGTTTTGGAACTTCTTTTGCATCTCCGTTAGTTGCCGGGTTTGCTGCTTGTGCATTGCAAACAAATGAGGAGCTTAAAGCTATGGAGTTGTTTAAGGAAATTGAAAAATCCGGGCATTTATATCCTTATTTTGATTATGCTCATGGCTATGGAATGCCACAAGCTGCCTACTTTTTCAATGAGGAAAGGAACTTAGGCAAAACATTTCGGTTTATAGAAAAAGATGACAAGGTTATTGTTAAGGTAGATGAAGATATATTGGAAGATCAGGCGTATCTAAAGCGTTTTGTGCTTTATTATAATCTTCAAAAACCCAATGGCGTTCTTGATAAGTATTATGTGCTTTCTGTTAGTCAGGAGGAGGTATTTAGTATTGATAAATCTGAGGTTTCAGAAGGAATGAAGCTCAATGTACATTATATGGGATATACGGACACTTATGAATTTTAGAACAATGAAACAAATTATTTTATTACCACTGCTGATTTTTTTCGTAACTTTTGGTTATGCTCAAAGTGTTTTATTAGAAGAATCTGTTGATTATTATGAAGATACTACGGATTTTGGGCCAAATCGTAAACATTATCACCATTTTTATGGTAGTTACGGGCATTTGTTGGGTTCCAGCGAAAAAGAAAAATCAAAAATTGATCCGCTTTTAAGTAGTTATTTTGACCTGGGAGGACGTTATAAAAGGCGTTTCTCTCAGGTATACAGTATGGGGTATGAAATGTTTCTGAGCAATAGGAATTTCCGCCTGGCGAAATCGGACTCAAGAAATTTACCGAATAGCAACCTTTTGGATAAAGAGAAAATTAATGTGTTTTCGCTGGGGGCAGGAGTTTATAGCCGCTTTAACGTTGGACGACGGGGAAATTATATTGGCAACTTTCTGGACATTGGTGTTTTTGGGGGCTGGAACTTTAGTAGCCGTTATTATTACAAAAATGAATATAAAGAAGGCCAATACCGCAAATATTCCGAATATAACCCAGATTACGTTAAAGCCCTAAATTATGGTGTGCTCGCGCGGATCGGTTATAACAGATATGTGTTGTTTGCCCGGTACCGATTTTCTGATATGATTAATACCCAAGAGAATTATGAAGATTTACCTCCTCTTAATGTAGGTGTTCAGATTGGCTTTCATAAATAGTGGTTGGCCAGAATGCCCATATGCTTTGCTGCGCTTATTAATAAAAAGCACATTAAGCTAAAGAAATACCTTGTAAAGGATTGATAAGATTCTTGTGAATAAAACAAGGTTATTGTTGAGGCTCTGTTTTTTCATAACGGGCAATCATTAGTCCGTCGCGAACGGGCAAAAGAAAGTTGTTATAGTCAGCATCTTCCTGAAGCATTTGGTTGGCTTTTTGCACAGCTTGCGTTTCCTTATCCGGATTTCCCGTATTCAGCACTTTACCATCCCAAAGAACATTGTCTATAATAAGAATTGCATTGGGGTTTAATAAGGGTTTCACCGCTTTTAAATATTCCGGATATTCACTCTTGTCGCCATCAATGAAAACCATATCAAATCCCGGTTCTAATTTTTCCAAAACAGCTAAAGCATCATCGTTGTGAATTATTACTTGTTGGGATATTCCTTCTTTTTCAAAATATTTGCGGGCATATTCCAATACCTCGGGATTCTTTTCAATGGTATGGACAGAACTTTCACTATCGGCTAATCCACGGGCAAGACAAATTGTGCCATATCCCGTGTAAGTCCCTATTTCAAGAATTTTGCGGGGTTGTAAAAGCTTGCTGATAAATTCCATCAATTGGCCTTGTATCTGGCTTGTGAGCATTCGTGGCCTTAACACTTTGAGGTTGGTTTCCCGGTAAAGTTCATAGAGCACTTTGTCTATAGGCTTGCTCATCTGTTCGGAGTAGGCCTCCAGATTAGGATCAATTAGATATGTTGATTCTTTCATATGCTTAATATTTTGTTCGGTGTTCCTTGTTCGTTGTTCCGTTGTTCCGTGTTGTGCTTGCCCCGCTTATCCCGTTAATTTTATTTCAATCAACCGGGATGGAACGCGACGGCTGGAGCTGTTTCACCGGGGTTCGCTTTTCTCTAAGTCTCTTCGTTCTCTTCGTTCGCTTCGTTCGCTCAGCATCAACGCATCATTTCCCTTCGCGCACCCCTAACCCCTAAAGGGGAAGCCCACCGCACACTGAATCAGCTTTCCGGCAGTTCGCCTCCTCGCATTATCGCATCATCTCATCATCTCATCAACGCCTTCTAGCATTTCGTGTTTAATCATTCTCCTGTGTGTCGAACGCCCTCGGCATGTGCGTTTCATATGCTTAA
>JBNJGZ010000090.1:7013-8202 GCA_051748065.1 Bacteroidota bacterium | reverse complement strand
TTAATATGAAACGAGCATGTTTGCTTTAAACACACAAGAAAATGATTAAATCTAAGCTATTGCATGCGAGTTCCATAACACCTATTTAATAAAATTTAAACATATGAATTTGATCAAAAGAAGAACTTTTTCATTTTTATTCGTTCTGGTAGCCATGAATGCACGAATATCTAACTCATTTATTAAGGATCGGCTGCAACACTTTTATGGCCTCGTCAATGCTATTTACTTTATCAATCAAAATAGTAAGCTTATCTTTTTTCTCTTTTAAGCGGATGTGCTTGGGGTTATTTTGAGCATACTTAATCACATTCATAAACTGGGCTGACTGAAAATAAGGAGACTCCTGATCACTAATAAAATGGCCTGCTAATTGTCCGTTTTTAAGAATTATTTTTTCAAAGCCAACCTGAGCAGCAATAGTCCTTAAGCGCTTCGTTCTGATCAACTCTTCCACAGGATCAGGAACAGGCCCAAACCGGTCATTCACTTCCCGGCGAAAATCTTCCAGTTCTTTTTCCGTGTTAAGTTCATCGAGTCGTTTATACAAGCTAAGACGTTGTTCCGGGCTACTCACATAAGTATCCGGTATTAACAGGTGCAGGTCACTCTCAATACTACAATCGCGGGCCGTTTCTTGTGTCGGTTGGCCGGTCTGCTCTTCATTTTGAAATAATTCTTTAAACTCACCGGATTTGAGTTCCTGCATAGCATCGTTAATGATTTTCTGATACATCTCATACCCCATCTCGGAGATAAATCCACTCTGCTCAGCTCCCAGAATATTTCCGGCACCACGGATATCCAGATCACGCATGGCAATATTAAACCCACTGCCAAGGGCTGAAAAATCTTCCAGGGCTTTAAGCCGCTTTCTGGCATCCGCAGTAAGCGTTGATACCGGAGGTGCCAATAAATAGCAAAAGGCTTTCTTATTTGACCGCCCGACGCGCCCGCGCAACTGGTGCAAATCACTAAGTCCGTAATGATGCGCTTCATTAATGATCATAGTATTTGCGTTAGGGATATCAAGCCCGGACTCAATAATGGTAGTAGCAACAAGCACATCAAATTTGCCTTCAATAAAGTTAAGCATTATCTTCTCCAGGGTTTTGCCTTCCATTTTTCCATGACCCACACCAACCTTAGCCCGCGGAACCATTTTTTCGACCAGGTGGGCTACTTCATT
>JBNJGZ010000090.1:0-6913 GCA_051748065.1 Bacteroidota bacterium | reverse complement strand
TCCATAGGGAAAGAAGCCTCCATATCTTTCTTTACAGCCTGTGTGGCCGCTAATTGATCCGGAGTGTCTTCATAGATAAACGAAGCCTCCAATTCATGTTGCAGATAATTATCCGGAGGAAACGTATGTCCTGTTGTAGCCTTACGTTTTGCATACAGTTTGATAAGATCGGAGGCTATATCTTTTACTTTTTTCTTTGTCCTGTTTTTTAGGTTTTTCCAGGCATTAGAACCCAGCTTGTCCACTTTGGGGACCTTTCCTTCTTTCCCGATATATTTTGCAATCCGGTGAAGACTATGAATACTGACATAAAGGAGGTCATTATTCTTGTAGATAAGCCGGACGGCTTCCTGCTCTTTGCCGTTATTATTGATCTTTTGTAATCCGTCAAATTTGCCCACTCCATGATCGATATGCGTTACATAATCCCCGGGTTCAAGATTGTAAAGCTCTTTCAGCGTTATGGACTCCTTATTTTTATACCCGCTTTTCAGACGAAACTTATGATAGCGATCAAAAATCTGATGATCTGTGTAGCAAGCGATCTTTTTATCATGATCCACAAACCCTTCATGAATGGATATCATTAGCGGATTAAAATTCCCGGGCGCTTCTTCCCCGCGTTGGGCGTAAACATCTTCCAAAATGGTCTGTATCCGTTCGATTTGCTTGGGATTGTCAGTAAGAATGTAGTTCGAGTATCCGTCGGCCGCATTCTTTTCCAGCGACTCCAGCAAAAGATCAAATGTTTTGTTAAAAGAAGGTTGTGGAGTATGATTAAATTGGATCACGTCTGCATTTTGGAAATGATTTTGTTTGCCCAATTCAATTATATGGAACGGTTGCAGTTGTTGCCAAAATTCGTCAGCATCTGTAAATAATGTTTCCGGAGACTGAACCTTATTTTGTTCATCATCCTGTTTGATGCCTGCAAAAGCATCGTCCACTTTCTTTCTTTCCTCACGTATCAGGTCACAGGTCATCACCGGATTTTCAATCCAAATCACTGAATTCCGGGGCAGGAATTCGAGAAATGCCTGCCGTCCTGCATTGTTATCTCTATCCTGAACATTGGGGACAATTGTAATATGATTCAGGGTTTCCAGCGAAAGCTGATCTTCCGGGTTGAAGGAGCGGATACTTTCGATTTCATCGCCAAAAAATTCAATCCGGTAAGGCTTATCATTTGTAAAAGAGAACACATCAATAATTCCGCCGCGCACAGAAAATTCACCCGGCTCCAGAACAAAATCTGTCTGGGCAAAGCCATATTCATGCAATAAATCATTCATAAAATCCAGGGAAACCTGCTCTCCGGTTTGCAAACGAAATGTATTCTTTTTAATATAACTCCGTTTTACAACTTTCTCCGTAAGCGCTTCAGGATAAGTAACAATCAGTGTTTTTTTACCTCTGGAGCTAATTCTTTTCAGGACTTCCGTCCGTGATAACAAATTCGTATTATCAGTTATTTCAGGCTCATAGGGACGTTTATAGGAAACAGGGAAAAACAAAACCTGCTTTTTATGATAAGGATTTTCTTTATCATTAAGAAGATTTTCCATATCATTAAGAAAATATGCCGCTGCCTCCTGATCCGGCAAAACAAACAAATGGATCCAGGGTAAATTCTGGTAAGTAGCCACAGAGAGGAAAGATAAGGAAGAACCTGCCAGGCCGGAAAAGCGATAGCGTGCTTCTTCGGTTACCTGTAAATTGTTAACCAGGGCTTCAATACGCTCATCATTCCGGTACTGTTGTAAGATATTTTCTGTTCGCAATCGTTTATTGTTTTAAATAGTGCTTCTTATTTTTGTTTTATCGTGACCGTTTCCAATAAAATTCGTTTCATTTTCCGGGGGGCAAAGATAAAGAATAAGCAAAAACAAACACATGATGCGCATATATTAAGCGATATTATAGACAGATACCAAGTAAAAAAGGCTGTCGGGAAAAAATCCCCGGCAGCCTTTCCAGTCAAAGAATTTAAAATCTAAACCTATTCCTCTTTGCAGTCATGATTCTCTTTAATCCTTTTATAGATCGCTTCAGCAAAGCGGTCCAGGTCACCGGGATTTCTTGATGTTATTAAATTATCATCCACCACGAGTGCTTCATCTTTAAAATCCACTCCGGCTTCTTTCATTTCACTTTCAACAGATTTGTAAGCCGTAGCGGTTTTGCCTTTCATCACTCCTGCCGTGATAAGTATTTGCGGACCGTGACAAATAGCGGCAACGGGCTTACCACTTTCCAAAAATTCTTTAGCAAATTTTACAATAGCCTCATCTTTGCGTAAGGACTCCGGAGCTTTCCCTCCCGGGATAATGAGCGCCTTATAATCATCAATAGACACCTCATCAATAGATTTGTGTATTTTAATGGTAAAATCACTGTTATAAGATGTTACCTTACCCGTTTCGCTTCCAATAACGCATGCATCTATGCCTCTGTTGGCAAGATATCCGATAGGCATAAAAGCTTCAGCATCCTGAAAACCTTCGCCGGTGATCACTGCGACTTTTTTCTTATCGGAAGTTCCTGTTTTTTCTTTTGCCGCTGTTTCTTCAGCTTTTTCACGAAGTTCTTCCGTAACATCATCCTGAGATTTCTGTGATTTCTGAGTATCATTACACCCTGTCATCACAGTAAAAAATCCCAGTAGGAAAACGGTAATAATAAGTTTGTTTTGCATAGTCTTGTTATTTTTGATTTCGTTTTGTTTTACTTTCAGTGTTACGAAAAATTACCCGAACAGTTTCATTTATAAAGAATTAAAATATGTTAAAAACAAAAGGAAATAAAAATGTATTTTTGTTCAAAATAAAAAGGCAGTGAAGGTTACAGACTGAAAACAACGAATCCCCGCTGTCGCAAACCCAGGACAATTAAAATATGTAATGTTATGGAAGTTACGAATGATCACAGCGAAATGACAGTCAGAATTAAAAAATAATAATTCCATTACCATTACTTTGAAAAAAGACAACTATATGAAGGTGCTTAAATTTGGTGGTGCATCAGTTCAAGATGCAGAAGCAGTAAGAAATTTAGCTCTTATTATCAAACGTTTTCAGCAGCATAATTTGGTCATTGTCGTTTCTGCTATGAACAAAATGACGAATAATCTGGAAAGTCTACTTCATAGCAAGATGATGCAAGATGATGAGCTTCGCCCGAAACTTGAAAACATAGCAGATTTTCATCGTAAAATAACACGTCAGCTTTTCCCGGAAGATCATATTGTTTTTGAAAAAATTGACAATCTATTGCAGGATTTGACAACATTATCTTTACAAGAGCCACACTATACCTATGATAAAGAATATGACCGGCTTGTTCCCTACGGGGAATTACTATCTACAACTATTATTCATGCTTTTCTGGAAACTCAGGATATAAAGAACACCTTTTTAGACGCCCGCCAGGTGATAAAAACCGATGCTAATTACCGTTCGGCTCATGTTGATCTTATTCAGTCCGAATACCTTATCAATTCTCTTTTTTCCAGTGGCGAAGTTGAAAAATCCATAATAACGACGCAGGGTTTTATCGGTTCGGATGCTCAAGGACAAAGCACAACTTTAGGACGCGAAGGCTCTGATTTTACAGCAGCAATTTTTGCCTCTGCATTGAATGCAGAAGAAGTAATTACCTGGAAAGACGTCCCCGGACTATTTAACGCTGATCCCAGGTTATTTAATCATGCAAAGAAAATTGAACATATCTCTTTCCGTGAAACGATAGAATTGGCCTATTACGGAGCAAAAATAATTCACCCTAATACCATTAAACCATTATACAACAAAGGAATTCCCCTTAAAATAAAGTCTTTTATCAATCCTGAAGATGATGGTTCGATCATTAATCAGGATACAAAAGATGATCATCAAATGGAGTCGTACATCGTAAAATCCGATCAGGTTTTAATATCCTTGCTATCTTCTGATTATGAGTTTATCACTGAAACAAGTCTGGCGTATATTTTTTCCAAATTCGCATCCTATAATTTAAAAATTAATTTGATGCAGAACTCCGCAATTACATTTACGGCATGTGTTGACCATAATGAAGACAAGATTGCTTCGTTAATTCTTGACCTTCGCAGCAACTACCATATTCGCTATAATGAAAACTTAGAATTACTGACCATAAGACATTTCAATGACAACATTATTAATGAACTAACCCACGGACGACAAATATTAGTTGAACAAAGAAACCGGACTACGGTGCAGTTTATAATGAAGTAATCTGTTAACCAGGACATATCTGCCTGTTTATCTGCCTTATGCCGGGACAAACAAAAACAAAGCAAAAAAGCATTTTATCATATCAACTTTTTTTCCTAATTTCGAAGCCATAAGAAAAGTACAAATTACTGTTTGGAATGAGTTGAGAAACAACTCCGGTAATACTAAAATTAATTGTATAAAGACGTAGGAAATTCCCATACCATGAGTTTTGCGGAATGCAGTATAATGATAAGAATAACAAAAAAACAAGCTCAACAATTCAACAAAAAATTAAAGCATATTACAAATCATAGCCACATGAAACGAATATTACCATTAATAGGACTATTATTACTGTCAACATTCACCTTCGGACAGTTATCAATAGAGCACTTACGGGAAAATGCCGAGAAGAATTTAATCCATTCGGGTTTTAATATTGAAGGCAATCAGAGCAGCGCACCCTTCTCTTTAAGCGGTGCACAAGGAAATATAGAACCCAATGTACCCTTGTTAGGGATAAAATTCGGAGGAAACATGTCAAAAGTTATTTCGGATTCCGCTGCCAGTAATTCGGAATACAAATCCGGTCTCCGGGGAGGATTTCTCTATGGTGTTTACTTCAGTGAAATTTTCACTTTGGAAACAGGAATTATGTATGAAGGAAAAGGTTTTGAAAAAACCAACACCGAAAGGTCTGTTCAGGAGACTGATACAGAGCGCATCATTTCTTTAACAGAGTATGACTATTCTGCCAGATTTCATTACTTACAGTTTCCGCTCTATGGGCGGCTTACCTTTGGCAATGACGTAAAGTTTTATACTACGTTCGGATTTCACTTTGGGGTTCCTTTAACAGCCTCACAGGAAGGCACAATGCAAATGAAATCAATTACACAGGAATTCAGTGGCACCATTGATACAGTTGCGCATCCGATCGATACACTTACCGGAGAAGCCGAAATGTTTACGGGAATTGAACTTGGAGGTTCCATCGGAATAGGCTTTGAATGGCCAATGCAGGTAAAAGGATTTACAGGTCCTCCTCCGTCATTGTTTGTAGACATCAAGTACCATCGCAGCCTGGTTTCCATTGGAAAAGCAACAGAAGAAGAAATTACGGTTAATGGCGACCCTGTAACTATTGAATTCCCCGCTCCCGAAGCATTTAATCAGGGAATTGCCGTAACGGCAGGATTAATATTTCCCTTATCTGTAAAATAATAATATTCGCTTGAAAATATTTTATAATATATAATACTTCTATAACCGGCCTAAAGCCGGTTTTTTTTATTTTGATTGTCAATTTTTTAGTCTTAATCTGTAGCTTTGCAATCAATTAAATCAAATTTAACAGTAAATTTTAATTTCATCATGAAGATTTCAGCTAAAATTATCCTTGCAGTCGTTGTAATGATAGGAGTTACAGCATTATCATCCTGTAACTCTGCTAAAGAAAACAAAGAAGAAAGCGAATCCGTCAAACCCGAAGAGGTAACGATTTATTATAGCAACTGGGCCGAAACCATTGCTATGACAAAAGTTACTGAAATGGCTCTTCAGGAAGTCGGCATAAAAGTTAAATCCTTCTTATTAGGCCCCGGAGCAATGTATGCTTCGCTTGCCAAAGGAGAAGGAGACATCTTTCTTGAATCCTGGTTGCCACAGACCCATGCCGATTATTGGGAAAAGTTTGGTGACAAACTGGATAAAGTAAGTACTTCTTTTGACAATGCCTCAACAGGGCTTGTTGTCCCTGAATATGTAGACATCAATTCTATTGAAGAATTAAATGAGCATAAAGATAAATTTAATGGAAAGATTATTGGCATCGGCAGTGGTGCAGGTGTTCATAAAGACACTGAAAAAGCTATTGAAGAATACAACCTGGACTATGAGCAGATCACTTCCAGCGGTCCTGCAATGGTTGCCAGCTTGAAGAAAGCCATAATGCGCAAAGAGTGGATCGTTATCACCGGCTGGAAACCGCATTTCAAATGGGCTAAATTCGATCTGAAATATCTGGAAGACCCCAAAAAAGCATATCCGACAGAGAAAGCCTGGATTATCACCCGCCAGGGATTTACAGAAGAAAACCCCGGATTTGACACATTCCTGAATAATTTTCATCTAACAGACATGCAGGTAGCTGACCTTATGCTGACGTTTGAAAATATCGATAGTGAGGAGGAAGCTACAAAGAAATGGTATAACGACAACAAAAAAATGATCCAATCGTGGATGCCTGATGAATGGCTTCAGGAATAATAAAAAAATTTAAAGGTTCGCTAAGGCGAGCCTTTTTTTTATTGTTGATACATTAAATACATGATTAAAGATGTCTCAAACTAAGTTTTTATTATTTTCGTAAAATCATACAGCTAAAGTCTGTTCCTTGTATTTAACATACATCTATAAAAGTTTTTAATTTTGTCTATCATCACAATATAATTTTATATTTAATGTGTATTAAAGGATTTAAATGAAATTAGAATATTTTTTATGACTCCTCCATGGCGAATTTTTTTTCGACCCACAGGTGAATGATTAATCGCGAAGAGCGAGGAGGCGATGATGCAATGATGCGTTGAAGCGTATCTTCAATTATGAATTACGAATTATGAATTGCATTTGCGAATAAGAATATACTCAATCCGCGTTAATTGGTGTGTAATTAG
>JBNJGZ010000089.1:5992-8318 GCA_051748065.1 Bacteroidota bacterium | reverse complement strand
ACCATTTGTTGAATCACCTTTTTCTCCTTTTTTTCTGTGTCTCTGAAAGTATCAACAAGGTTTTCTTTCTGCTCTTGGGTGACAGTGTCATCTGAAGTGCGGAGCTTTGTGTAAACATTTTCTAATGAGTCTTTTTTGTCTTGCAGCTTCACAATTTCAGGTAAAAATTCATAAAAAAGCTCCGATGCCGGACTACCTTTAACCTGAGGTCTGCTGAAATTATCCATGTCAACCTGAATAGATAACTTTTCCCCGGGTTCTGTGATTAAGATCATATAATTATCGTCACTTTCTGAAAGCTGGTAAAACCCTGCTTTTTCTATACGGGTATTCATGACAAACTTTTGTCCCGGAATAGCCATTTGTTGGTCAATGACTTCGGTTTTTTCCTGATTTAGCTTCATTAATTGAATACCGGTTGTGTCCTTTAAACCTTTAATGGTTGCCTCTATAGTAAGATTGTAGTTTTGTTGTCCAAAACTATAAGCTGAAATGGCCAGAAAGAAAATGAAAAGGAGAGTTTTTCTAATGTTCATATTTTGTGATTTTGATTTCTGTTTATGAATTCTTGTAAACGACAAAAATATTTAATTGTTTCGAAACTTCAGGTCTTTAACATTTTTTTTGGAATACCATAAAATACCAATTGCGCCGGTTAATGCCAAAATGCCGATAGCAAAAGTTACGGTGAAACCAAAATTTTGATAGAAGAAAACACCCAATAAGGGAGCAAAAAGAGCCCGAATTCCCACCAGCGATAGATGCACTGCCTGGTAAGAGTCGGCTTCCTCTTTGTCGCAGAAATAGGAAGAACCGATACTGAAAAGCAGGGGCATTGATGCGGCGAAAATGCCATGGAAAAGCACATAACCAATTAGCATGTAATATATGTTAATACCCATAATAATTGTGTGGCCCTGGAAAAATTCTGTTAAAGCTACAAATAATATGAAAATGAGGATAGAGCCATAAGTGAACATGCCATAAATACGGGGATCGAATTTTCCTATTAATCGGCCGAAAAATGGCAATAACAATATAGCTAAAACATTATAGCTGTTTTTGTAAAAGGCCATAGATGAGTAGTTTAGACCCAGTTCCTTGTCAAAGAAAATGACAATAACAGTAGCTGAAGACATGAATGCGAAACCATAGAACAAAAAGCCCAATTCAAAATGCAAATAGGCTTTATGGTTTTTCAGGATGTTTGTCATGTTTATGATGGACTGTTTTACGTTTTCGAAAAAAGGCTTTTTAGGTTGTTTTTTTATTGTCGGGGTGTAATCAATAAGGGAAAGCATATAAATGGAAAATATCCCCAGAACACCCATAACAGGCCAGATGTATGTAAACGCAAAATAATCCGTGTCTAATAAAAAACCATAAGCAAAAGTAACAACTAACATGGTGATTTTGTGTAACGTTTGTCCGTAGCTATATAATTTGCCAAAGTTTTCTTCCCGGTAATTATGTTTGAGCAGTAAGTTGATAATAGGAAATACGATAGGCTGATAGAGAAAGAATATTAAAAAGATACCCAGAAAGATCAGGTGATAGATTTCTGAAGAAGTCACCACTTCCGTGCTTTGCGGAAAAAATGCCAGCAATAAAAGAGGAAGCCTTGTAATGATGCCGGTGTAGCGTAGTACTTTTCTTTTGTAGGGCATTCTACGGATAAATTCACTAATAAAGATCAGAAAGACAAATACAACAACACTGAATTGAAACAAAAAGCCGAGCTGATAATCACTGCCCTTCAGGCTTTTCAGGAACACAAATTCATTCAATACCAAAACACCTTTAATAGCCCCTTCAATAAAGGAAAAAAGCATGTGCAAAAGAAAAGCCTTCCTTTCTCTTTGCGTTAAATCCTTTGTGATGAAAATGCTCATGGCTTTAAACGGGATTATTGGGTAATTAGTAAATAACCTAAATTTATGGATTGAATATTCCTTGACATTTCTGAAAAAATACCTGGCAATATAAGCAAGTGAGAAATGAAGTTGCAAAGAAAAGCTTTTTCAATTAAAACCTAAGCTTTTCCGTTTCATAACCCGAGAAAATGAAATAGCGAATTATCCAAAGTGCCTTTAAAATTATACTAAATTTGCTTAGTTGAAAAATGAGTGAAACAGCATTTAAAATGGAAAAACATCTTTTATCGAAATCCACATTCATACGAGCTTTGCAATGCGAGAAGTCTTTGTATTTACATAAAAAACGCCCTTTTTTACGAGATAAATTGTCGCCCGAACAGCGAGCTAAATTTAGCCGGGGCACACATGTAGGAGAGGTTGCACGTGAGCTTTTTCCCGGAGGGATTAAT
>JBNJGZ010000089.1:0-5892 GCA_051748065.1 Bacteroidota bacterium | reverse complement strand
GCCTTATTATAATTGGGAGCAAATAAATAAATTTCGATATGCTTCCAAAGAACAGTATTTTGTTCTTGATATTGTTTTTATTAAGCCCGCAATACCAATGCTTGATGAAATGGCGCCCTATGAGTTGGTTCCAGCCTATGTTTCAATTAGAAACCAAAAGAAGCAAAATGTTTTTGATTGGCAGTTAAACCCAGGCCAACCGGATTTCGACAACTTATTTAAACAAATTGAAAAAATCAAAAGGTCAGGGTTACCGGTTTTTACCTTTGTTGACGATAGAGCTCAAGCCGTCTATATTAAAGACAAGATAATGGGCGGTGTTTTTAACCTGCATGATCTTTTTGCCGGTATGTATTACATTGATCCGAGGCTCCATGGAAATATTCAGGCTGCAAATATTGCATCTAAATTATTGGATGACAACCCTTTTCATACAAAGGATATAACAGATAAGAAAGTTGCTCTGATTAAATTGAATAGTGCTCTTTCTAAACCTGAAGAAAAGAGAAAAGAGCCTTTGGATAAAGTGAAAGCATTTGTAGAACAGCAAATTCAGTTTGATTTCTTGTTGCTGAAACATATCAATGAGTTGATCTGAATATAATTTTTCTATTCTAAATAAAACGTAAGGGATATTTTTGAGAATTAACATTAAGGAAGTTATAATTAGAATTCAAATTTGTTGAAAAAAAGCAGTAAAATTTCAAGGTAAAAGTCCTTATTCATTATATCTTTGAAATATGGAAAACAAAGATGCTAAAAAGCTGAAGTCCAGCGAAAAGACCTTCCAGCGTAAGGCCAATGCAGCACCTCCTGAACATGGAAAACTGCAACCCCAGGCTGTTGATATGGAACAGGCTGTTTTAGGAGCTATGATGCTTGAGAAAGAAGCTGTAAATCAAGCTATTGATATAGTTAAGCCTGAAATGTTTTATAAAGAGTCTCATCAAAAGATTTTTGGTGCTATTCAGGATTTGTTTTCTAAGGCGGAGCCTATTGATATTCTTACGGTTACGAATGCGCTTAAAAGCAAAGGAGAACTGGAGTTCATTGGTGGACCTTATTACATTTCGCAGCTTACAAATCGTGTAGCTTCATCAGCTAATGTGGAATTTCATGCACGAATTATTGCTCAGAAATTTATTCAGCGAGAGCTAATTCGGATTTCTTCCGATATTATTCATGATGCATTTGAAGATACCACCGATGTTTTTGAATTATTGGATAAGGCAGAACAAAGCCTGTTTGCCGTTAGCGAAGAAAATTTGCGGCGTAGCTCCGATTCTATGCAATCACTGGTGTCCGCGGCTATAGAAAATATAGAAGAGGCCGGGCGCCAGGAAGGTCAGGTGAATGGTGTTCCTTCAGGTTTTACCCAATTGGATCGATTAACTTCCGGCTGGCAAAAATCCGATTTGGTTGTGTTGGCTGCTCGCCCGGGCATGGGAAAAACAGCTTTTGTTCTTTCCATGGCAAGAAATATCGCTGTAGAGCATAAAATGCCTGTTGCTATGTTTTCCCTGGAGATGTCAGCAATACAGCTTGTTACCCGTTTGATTTCCAGTGAAACAGAACTGGAAGCCGAAAAGCTTAAAAAAGGACAACTGGAGAGTTATGAATACGAACAGCTTAATTCCAAAGTCAATTCATTGATTGACGCCCCTTTACACATTGATGATACACCGGCTCTTTCTATTTTTGAATTGCGTGCCAAAAGCAGACGCTTAAAAGCTCAACATGATATTCAGATTATTGTTATTGACTACTTACAATTAATGTCTGCCGCCGGTTCCGATGCCGGTAACCGTGAACAGGAAATCAGTAATATTTCCAGGTCTCTGAAATCTCTGGCCAAGGAATTGAATGTACCCATCATTGCATTATCACAGTTGAACCGCTCTGTGGAAACCCGTGGAGGAACAAAGAAACCATTGCTTTCCGACTTGCGTGAATCCGGCGCTATTGAACAGGATGCTGATATGGTTAGCTTTATATACCGGCCTGAATATTACCAGATCGATGAAGAAGACGGTGAACCTACCAAAGGAATGGGTAAGATCATCATTGCCAAGCACAGAAATGGACCACTTGATGAGATTAAACTGAAATTTATCCCGAAGTTTGCTAAATTTGCTGATTTTGAAGAGGATATGTCTTCTCAGTTTGGAGGTTTGGAACCCAACCAGGATTTTGATCAGCAACAAAACTCGGTTACTTTGCAGTCTAAAATGAATAGTGACCTGGACGATCCCGGAAATGACCCGGATGAGGTGCCATTCTAAAACAACAAAATGAATTCTTGGAATTTGAATGATACTTTGATAGGTTTTTATAGTGAAGTAAGTCTTTTCTTTTAAAACAAGAAACCTTGTTTTTCGTTATATAGTTGACAGCTTTTTACAAATAATAAGAAAGAAATAAATTGCCTTGTGTCTTGTTGAAAATTTAACTTTATGAAGAGATCGATAATACTACTTATAGCCTGGTTGATCGTTATTCAGGTTGGTTATGCAGCCAGGATTTTGATTCCCATGGATGAAGATCAAAAAAATCATTTGAAATCTTATGGCGTGGCATATTGGACTTTAGAGCAAGATGTTGAAATACAGTGGCTGTTGAATTACCGTGGAGGAAGCTTTATGTTTAAACATCACTCTGCTTTGGAGGAAGAATGCATTGCCCGCGGAATATCTTATGAAGTTATTTCCGATGCGCAAGCTGCTGCAATTGTTGAAGAAATCTCTAATCAGGAGAAAAATACAGATGCGGTGAAATTACATAAACCGCCCGAGATAGTGGTTTATTCGCCAAAAGATAAGCAGCCATGGGACGATGCTGTCACGCTTGTATTAACTTATGCTGAAATACCTTACGATGTAGTCTATGATAAAGAAGTGATTGATGGAGAATTGCCGGAATATGATTGGCTACACCTTCATCATGAGGATTTTACCGGGCAATATGGTAAGTTCTGGGCTAACTACCGGGGAACGGATTGGTATCAAAAAAAGGTTAAATCGAATGAAGAGATGGCCCGTAAACTCGGATACAACAAGGTTTCTCAAATGAAACTTGCTGTGGCTAAACGCATAAGGGATTTTGTATTAGGTGGAGGCTATTTGTTTTCGATGTGTTCAGCTCCCGACTCCTTTGATGTTGCCCTGGCTGCCGACGGGGTGGATATTTGCCGGAAAATGTTTGATGGTGATCCAATGGACCCCAATGCACAAAGTAAACTAAATTATGATAACTGTTTCGCTTTTGAGGATTTTTCTATAGTGACAGACCCTTATGAATATGAAATATCAAATATTGATGTCGATCCGCGTAAGCGTATGCAAAAGGTTAATGAAGAAAGCGACTTGTTCACATTATTTGAATTTTCAGCTAAGTGGGACCCTATTCCAACGATGTTGACCCAAAATCATAAAAGAATCATTGAAGGGTTTATGGGGCAAACCACAGCTTTCCGGAAAAAGTTTCTTAAATCTGATGTACTTGTAATGGGCGAAAATAAAGGGTTAGGCGAGGCACGTTATATTCACGGTACTCGTGGAGACGGGACATGGACTTTTTTGAGTGGTCACGATCCTGAGGATTATCAACACTTAGTAGGTGACCCACCGACAGAATTAGACCTTCATCCACAATCACCGGGTTATCGACTCATTCTTAATAATATTCTGTTCCCGGCGGCGAAGAAGAAAAAGCGGAAAACCTGATATATACTTTTTATTGGGTCCGTTCGTAAATTAAAAAGCTATAAGCGTGTGGATTTTGTGCATCAGCCTGATGATGCTTTTCATCAACAAGCGTCCATTTTTCTGAGTCAAGTTCCGGGAAATAGGTGTCTCCTTCAACTTCCAAATCCAGTTTGGTCATGTAAATTTTTTCGGCAAAAGGTAAAGCCAGTTGATAAATATCGCTTCCGCCGATAACAAAAGCTTCCGCATAATCGTTGGCAGCCTTTGCGGCTTCTGAAAAGGAGTGAACGACTTCCACGGAATCAAAATTCAGCGATAGGTTCTCCTGACGGCTGATTATGATAGACTTCCTGCCGGGTAAAGGTTTCCCGATTGATTCAAAGGTTTTGCGTCCCATGATGATCGGAGAGCCATAGGTTATTTTTTTGAAATGTTTTAAATCGGCCGGCAAATGCCAGGGCATTTGGTTATTTTTTCCAATAACACGGTTTTTCGCAATGGCTACGATTATGGATATTTTGGGTTGCATAACTTAAACGGATATTTCCCCTTTGATGTGAGGATGAGATTTGTAATTTATGAGTTCAAAATCATTGAAGGAAAAATTATCTATATCAGTGATCTCCGGATTAATTTTCATTTCAGGGAGTTCGTAAGGCTTTCGGGTTCTCTGCAATTTGGCCTGTTCAATATGATTTAGATAAATATGAGCATCTCCTAATGTATGCACAAAATCGCCTTCTTTGAGTCCGGTTACCTGAGCAATCATTTTTAATAAAAGTGCGTATGAAGCAATATTGAAGGGGACACCTAAAAATATGTCAGCACTTCTTTGATACAGTTGCAGTGATAACTTCCCATCTGCCACATAAAACTGAAAAAGAATATGACAAGGAGGGAGGTTCATATCTTCCAGCTGTCCTACATTCCATGCACTTACAATATGCCTCCTTGAATTCGGATTTTCTTTGATGGAGTCAATAACTTGTTTGATTTGATCGATATATCCGCCCTGATAATCCGGCCAGCTCCTCCACTGGTATCCATAAATAGGGCCTAAATTTCCTTCATCATCTGCCCACTCATTCCAAATTTTTACTTTGTTATCCTGAAGATACTTAACATTGGTATCTCCGCTTAAAAACCATAGCAATTCATGAATGATGGAACGAAGGTGTAATTTTTTTGTAGTCAGAACAGGAAAACCCTCTTCAAGGTTGAAACGCATTTGATAGCCAAATACGCTAATAGTGCCCGTTCCGGTTCGGTCATCTTTTTTGATGCCATTTTCAAGAACGTGATTTAGTAAATTGATATATTGTTGCATAATTCAATTGTTTTCAAGTGTAAAAAGTAGTCTTCCGTGTAGTTAACAATTAAACGGAAACTACCCCATGATCATACCTACGATCGTTGCCGACATCAATGAGGCTAATGTTCCTCCAAGCAACGCTTTCATGCCGAATTTGGATAAAAGTGTTTTACGTCCCGGGGCCAGTGAGCCTATACCACCTATTTGTATTCCGATTGAAGCAAAGTTAGCAAAACCAGCCAGCATATAAGTAGCCATGATGATGGATTTGTAATGCGTAAAAGCTCCTGCAGACTTTAACTCCGAAAGACTGACATAACCGATAAACTCACTCATAATAATCTTTTCTCCCAATAGGCGCCCTACCAGGGTTAAATCTTCCGTAGCCACTCCCAGCAGCCACATTAAAGGGGCAAATGTATACCCCAGAATAAATTCCAGTGATAATTGGGGAAATTGCCCGTTGGTCAGGTTTTCAACATAAGAATTTATTGTTGTTGCTTCCGCTAATGGCGCTGTCCATATGTTGTTGAAGATAACGATGAATACAAAAAGCAACCCCAGTACAGCAGTTGCCTTTATGGACATTCTTTTTATGTAGTATAGTAATAAAAAAGTGCTGATAGCAAAAAAGGCAAAGATCAGGAAGGACCAGCTACCCATTTGTCCAACAATAAAATTGAACATGGCAATAAATGAAACAAAAACCAAAAGCATAGCAGCTACGTTCGCAGCCAGCTTGAAACCTTCTGTTGCTCCATTGGACATAGATTCCAGAAAATTACTACCCAGCTTATCCTGACTGACACTCACGTCTTGATCAATTTTCTCGGTTTGAGGGACCAGAATTTTGGAAACAACAACAGCTCCGGGAGC
>JBNJGZ010000088.1:0-8335 GCA_051748065.1 Bacteroidota bacterium | reverse complement strand
GCTTATCCAGAAACCCACTGAAGGTCAAAATATATCCATCTATCAAAATATAATTCAATCCACATCAATCTCCACCAATCTCCACCAATCTGCATCAATCTGCATCAATCTCCATTCATCAATCTGCATCAATCTGCATCAATCTCCATTCATCAATCTCCATCAATCCACATCAATCTCCATCAATCTGCATCCATCAATCTCCACCCTTCTCTTTCTAACAAAACTATTCTTTGCAAGATAAATCATAATAAATTCCATAATGATCCGTAATATTGTTTTTTTATATGTCTGAATGTTATAGTGTTATGAGCGTTCCTGTAACCCATCAGTTGAAAAATTTGCATATCGGGGTAAATATTTTGTAAATTAGTGCAAAATTATTTTCAAAAAACTATGGAAAAACAAAAGTTTCAAACTTCGAAGATGACAAAAAAAGAACTGGAGATTAAACTATGGAAAGCTGACCGGTTCAACAAATTACGGGAGTCATACCTCTCGTATGTTTTGCAAAATATCCGCACGCAGATGAACAACATTACCGGTTTTTCAAAGCTGATGACTGAAGAAGGTCATGACCCGGAAAAACGGGCATCTTTTTATGAGCAAATTGAAAAGAGCACGGAAAAGTTAGACCGTCTGGTGTCTGAAAGTCTAAATATGGCTGTAATGTCATTGGATGACATTAATGTGCAGAGTGAACCTTGTTTTGTAAATTATTTAATGGATGATATCTATTCCTACTTTTCCCAGCAGAAAAAGGTATATTCAAAAGCTTACGTTGAGTTGTATTTGCATCAGGATACGGAAAAGGAAGACTTTGCAATACATACAGACTGCAGCCGGTTGAGGCAAATACTTGCTCAATTGATCGGGAATTCATTGGCTAACTGCACGGATGGAGACGAAATCGAATTTGGCTATAAATTGTTGGATGAAGGAAAGTCAGGTATATTATTTTATGTGGAGGATAACGGCACATTGTACTCAAAAGAAGAGATAGATGCTCTCTTAAAGGAGCCCGAGCTTTACCTGAAATCGTCCACCGATGATCTGAAACTGGAGAGTGTTGATTTTATGGTTTTACAGACGCTCGTGGAGATGATGGACGGCGAGATGGCAATCATCACAAACCGCGATAAAGGAATTCGTTACGAAGTAGTGCTGCCTTACAATAAACCGGAGCAAACACACGAGGAGGATATGCATGACGATTCTGCTGAAGAAGTTGAATCTTTACAAAATGCTTTTGACTGGAAAGACAAAAAAATATTAATTGCTGAAGATGTGGAATCAAATTATCTTTTAATAGAAGAGGCACTTCAAAGTACAAAAGCTACTGTATTCCATGCTGAAAACGGAAAAGAGGCTGTGGAGATATTTGAGGAAAATCCTGATATCGATTTGATTTTGATGGATATCAAAATGCCGGTGATGGATGGTCTGGATGCCACACGTGAAATTAAAGCAAAGAACCCGGACGTGCCTGTTATTGCTCAAACAGCTTTTGTAATTGATAATGACAAGCAGTCTGCACTGGATGCGGGCTGCGACAATTATGTCAGCAAACCCTTAAACTTTGAGAAACTGTTCAAAAACATGGACTTGTATATGAATAACATGGTGTAACGGAGTTAAGCAAAAAAATTAAAAAGTCCGGCATCTTTTGTGATGCCGGACTTTTTTGTTTTTTTGGCAAAGTTGAATATCAGCTGATGTGTGTTTTCGTGTTGGTATGCCGGAGCCTGAAATACTAAAATAATTTTTGGATCTCATGTTTTACGGCACGTAAAGCATTTTCTACAGGTGTGTTACCTTTTTGCACAGAAAACTCTATGATTTTTGTTGCCATATCGTTAGCTGTTGCTTCATTGTCTAGTTCACCATAAGCCGTATTGATCAGCTTTACAAGTTCCTCTTTTGCATTTTTGACAATTTCCCATGTTTCAACGGATATGTATACTTGTTGGGAAAGGTTATGTTCATATTCATCCCGGATAGAATTGATCAATTTGCTTCTCATTTGCGCTGCAGATATACCTTCTTCCACAGACCGGAGCAATAAAGAGTTGGGTGATATCCGCTCCAGAAAAAGAACGATTCGTTCATAAGCCTGTAAGCGTAACGGGTTAACAACTTTTTGGTTTTCTGTTTTCATTTGGGCCACGATTTTGCGTTGCTCATCTTGTTGTATCTCCCGTAATATGCTTTCATGTTTTTTCATGAAATCGCGCATAAGGAAAAAAGCTGTGGCAAATACGATAGCGGCCGGTATGGTGGCTGCAAGAATAATATCCCAGTTCATAATCTATGTTTTTTATATTCTTTTCTGTGTTTGATTTTATAGTGATGCAGGCTGCATTTTATAAAAGTACAAATATCTGAATTATTAAGCAATTGAGCTCTATTATTAAAAGAATTATTATTGAGTCCGGTCTAAAAAGGTCACATTTGATTTTTAGCGGCTGTGATACATTTAGTGTTTTTAGACCGGACTCATTATTGGTTTTACTGGCAATAAATAAAAAGCTTCATAAAATTTCGTCTCTGATATAGGTATATTTCGAGTAAACCAATTAAATTTGTCACAAACCAATTTGTCACAAACCGAAAAAAAGAACAATGAATATTATCGCAGACCGGATTTTAAATCTGTCAGAATCTGAAACCCTGGCCATGTCGCGCATGAGCCGTGAGCTTGCAGATAAAGGGCATGATGTTATCAATTTGAGTATAGGAGAACCCGATTTTGATACGCCCGAATTTATCAAGGAGGCTGCCCGTGAAGCTATGGATCAAAATTATACTCATTATACACCTGTAAATGGATTTGCGGAACTTCGAAAAGCGATTGCACAAAAGCTAAAGCGGGATAACCAGTTGGATTATACAGAGAATCAGATTGTGGTGTCCACAGGTGCAAAGCATTCACTGGCAAATGCAGTGTTAAGCCTGGTCAATCCGGGTGATGAAGTCGTGGTACCTGCTCCCTACTGGGTTTCTTACCGGGAAATTATTAAACTTGCCGGAGGTAAACCGGTGTATGTGGAGGCAACCCTTGAGAATGATTTTAAAATCAAACCGGAACAACTGGAGGAGGCGATCACTTCAAATACAAAACTTTTGATGATTAATTCGCCGGGCAATCCAACAGGAAGTGTGTATACTAAAAACGAGATGAGCGGACTTGTGGAGGTGTTAAAAAAGCATCCCCATGTATTTATTGTTTCGGATGAAATATACGAACATATCATTTTTGACGGCACTCATTATTCGTTTGCCGAATTTAGTGAGATCAAAGACCGCACTGTTGTTGTTAATGGTGTTTCAAAAGGTTTTGCCATGACCGGCTGGCGTATAGGCTTTATTGCAGCTCCCGGAGAGATTGCATCTGCCTGTAATAAGCTACAGGGACAAATCACCAGTGGCACGAATTCCATAGCGCAACGTGCTTCTATTGTTGCCTTTGAGAAAGACCCAAAAGAAATTGTTGAGCTCAGGGAAATGAAGAAAGCCTTTTTGCAAAGACGTAATCTGTTGCTTTCTCTTTTAAAAGAAATCCCCGGAATGAAGGCGAATACACCGGGTGGTGCGTTTTATGTTTTTCCTGATGTCAGTGACTATTTTGGTAAAAGCGACGGCAAAAGGACAATTCAGAACGCCAAAGATCTTTGTATGTTCTTATTGGATACGGCGCATGTAGCACTTGTTCCCGGAGAAGCTTTTGGTGACCCGGACTGTGTGCGGTTTAGTTATGCTACTTCTACTGATCGCATTCAGGAGGCAGCCGAACGAATAAAAGAAGCGTTAAAAAAATTATCTTAATAATCAATGGATTATAAAAAAATATTTGAAACCTTCAATCAGCAAAAAGTGATGATTGTTGGTGATGTTATGGTTGATGCCTATTTGTGGGGGCATGTGGAAAGGATCTCTCCGGAAGCTCCCGTTCCGGTGGTTTCTGTTGATAAACGGGCCAACCGTCTGGGGGGTGCCGCAAATGTAGCCTTAAATGTGAAAGCTCTGGGAGCTACTCCCATCCCCTGCGCTATTATTGGCAAAGATACCCGCGGTGACGAATTCCGGGGCCTTCTGGAAAAACGAAACATTACGGATGATGGCATCATTACCAGTAAGTACCGCAGCACAACGACCAAATTCCGGATTATAGGTAATAATACCCAAATGCTTCGTGTGGACGAAGAAACTACCTATGACCTGAATACTGAAGAGCAAAATCTTTTTGTGGAGAATTGCGAAAAGATGATCAATCAACACAATCCGGATGTAATTATTTTTGAGGACTACGATAAAGGGCTTATAACCGTTGAGGTGATTGACAAAATTACTGCCTTGGCCAATGAAGCAAAAATACCTGTAGTTGCTGACCCTAAAAAGAAAAATTTTCTGAATTATAAAGGGCTTTCCCTTTTTAAACCCAATTTGAAAGAGTTAAAAGAAGGGTTGAATCTCAATGAACTGAATACATTCGACAAAATTGAAAAGGCCATATTTAAACTTCAGGATCAGCAGACACATGAATTGGTTATGGTTACGCTTTCGGACAAAGGTGTTATGATTAGTGACGGAACGGAGATCATTCGCCTGCCGGCCCATTACCGGTCTATTGCAGATGTCTCCGGTGCCGGAGATACGGTTATCGGAACCCTGGCCCTTTGTTTGGCTCAAAACCTTGCAATAAGAGATATTGCCGCCATTTCAAATCTTGCCGGAGGATTAGTCTGTGAACATGTAGGAGTTGTTCCTGTTAATAAAGAAAAACTACTCCGGGAAGCATTACGCTTATTATAAAAGCTCATGTTTTTGAAAACTGCCGGAAAGAAGCATTATAAAAGTACTGATGCAAGAGGTTTTTTTACTGGATAAATGCACTTTATGGGTTCAATTTTATGACTATGGATAAACCAAAATCAAATCTTTACGATCTCCGCATAAACTACAGCAAAGCGAGCTTAAATAAAACGGATGTTCAATCTGCTCCGGTTGATCAGTTTCAACAATGGTTTGATGAAGCCCTGAACAGTCAGGTTTATGAACCCAATGCCATGGTATTAAGTACGGTCAATGAAATGGGGCAACCTGCTGCAAGAGTTGTTCTGTTAAAAGATATCCGGGAAAATGGGTTTGTGTTTTTCACCAATTATAACAGTGACAAAGCCCGGGAGCTTGAAGCTAATCCCGCTTGTTCATTGGTGTTTCTCTGGCATGAACTGGAACGGCAGATTCGGATTGAAGGAGAAGCTTACAAAATTGACAGCCATGAATCGGATGCCTATTTTGCAGGTCGTCCGTATGAAAGTCGCATAGGTGCCTGGACGTCACCACAAAGTAAGGAAATAGAAAGCCGTGAAGAACTGGAGCATCTTGCAGAAAAGACCAAAGAAAAGTTTAAAGGGAAAGAGGTTACCCGGCCTGAATTTTGGGGCGGATATATTGTCATTCCGCGGATGATGGAATTCTGGCAGGGAAGACCGGGACGTTTGCATGACCGTATCCGTTATGTATGGGAAAGCAACCGCTGGAAAGTTATTAGATTAGCCCCGTAAAATTATAAGTACAAGCATAAAATGGAAAGTATTCCGGGAAAATTAGATCGTTATCTTGCTCATACCGTTGAAAAGTTTGGCAGCAAGAAATATATTGTTTTTACGGCATTGCTGATTTTGTTTGCCGTAACCGGCGCATTGCTTTGGGGAACAGCAGCTATCGGGTCTTCCCGTCAGTTTCGTCTGTTAACACTTATTGCCCCATTGCTGATCAGCTATTTGGTCCGATTGTTTGCTTCCGGCAAAAATCGTGATCTGTTGGTTTTTGCCGGCTGGCTTGCGTTTCTTCTGAGTATGATATTGGGAAAATATTTGATCTTCTCTCATTTTCATTCTGTATTGCCGCATTGGCTCGGGTTATCACAGCAAAAAGATTTTTATACTGCACTAGCCTATCTCCCGCATATTTTTAATGCAACACATCTGCAATTGTTTTTTGAGGATATCGCAGGCTTAATTGATCCGCAAGATGGCTTTTGGCTTATAGCCGGTTTTTATATTATATGGAGGCACCGGATTTTTTCGCCGAAACAGGAAAAAACAAACGAAAACAAACGAAAATTATTCAAACGACGATTTCAATAAATAGAGGCTCTATGCGTACACTTTTTCTTATAACCGTTTTGATGCTCCTGATATCCCGGGGAGCTTTTTCACAAAACCCGGCGGTTCTCGATTCCGCCGACAAATTGATTGAGCAAAAAAAATACGAAACCGCTTATCAGCTCCTGGACAGAGAAGACCCCAAAAATGAAAATGTTCAGATTCTGAGTAAGAAAACAGACTTGCTTACGAACTATTTTGTAACATCAATTAATCATGTCATGTTTGCCCTGAAAGACCTAAAAGAGGATGAATCCGTTATGGATTACCGGGGTAAGACGGGCAATTTTAAAATGCATGTGTTTGATGCGGACTCACTCACTCGCCGGTTAATTCAAAAGAAAGGCAGTGACTTTAGACTCTACAGGAATATGGCCAACTATTGGTTTAGTGTGTATCTTAACTATAGTGATGTTCCCGAGAACAGGAAAGCTCCCCTTGATACGGTTAATAAATATTCCCGCTTAGCCATTAGCTCAGGAGATTCGCACTTCAGAACGTATTATATGAGAGCTTTTTGCCAGTTAATGAACAGGGAATATGCCAATGCTATTACCAATTTTAAAAAAAGTATCCGGAAAAATGATTCTTTTGCCGAGGCACACTATAACCTGGCTTATGTGTATTTGCAAAGAAATCAGTTTAGTAATGCGTTGATATCGGCAAATCGTGCTTTTGAAATTTACGAAGACTCCATAAAAAAAGCAGATGCAGCCCGCATGGCCGGTATATCGCTGATGGAACTCGGCCAGACTGATAAAGCAAAAGTCTTTCTGAAAAAAAGTCTGAATATTTTACCGGAAAATTTTAATACATTGCATAACCTTCTGGAGGCTTTTTTTATCGAAGGAAATCAGTCTCAAGCCGATTCCCTGGCAAAGGAAATCTTGGCACTGGAACCTGCTAACCCCAATGTGCCCGATGAAATCAGAAATGTTTATGAAAAAAATGATAGCAGGCAACGTTATTTGGAATTAATGCGTCAGGAACTGGAAAGGTATAACAGACACGATGTTAAAGGGAATATTTATTTTGCTATGGCAAAAGCTTATATGCCCGAAAATATGCAGAAAGCTAAAGAAAACCTGCTAAAGGCAAAAGAGAATTTTAGGGAATCAATGCCCAAAGACCATTATGTTTTTGATGTAATTGATAAAGCATTACGACAAATTGAAGAACAAGAAGATAAGTGATTTATATATTTTATTGCAATTTAAAATATTACTTTTGAATTTCCGTTAGGAATGACAAATCTGTGATGATCATTATGAGAAGAAATACGAGGTTGTTGATAACTGCTGTGTTAATAGCGTTAAGTTTTAACGTTTTTGGACAAAATCCCAAAAATCTTCCGAGGTATGATCAGCAGAAATTTCATTTCGGATTTACGCTGGGGTTTAACTCAATGGACTTCCGGGTGACGCCGGTAGAGCGCTCCAACAATATTTCCGATACGGTAATGCTTTTGGAGCCGGTTCCGCAACCGGGATTTAATATTGGCATTGTCTCCAGTATGAAATTGGATAAATATCTGGATTTACGCTTTGTGCCTACACTTTCTTTTGGGGAACGGAAGTTGAAATATAAACTGCGCTTTAGTGACAGCACCATTGTATCGGACGAGAAGGTCGTGGAGTCGACGTATATAGATTTCCCCATTTTTATCAAGTATAAATCAAAACGATTGCATAATACACGAGCCTACGTTACTGCCGGAGGCAGATACAGCCTGGACCTTGCATCGCAGTCAGAAAAACAAAACTCAACGGACGCACCTATCAAATTAACGCCTCATGATGCCTCTGTGGAGCTGGGTGTTGGGTTCGATTTTTATCTTAACTATTTTAAGTTCGGAACGGAGTTAAAAATGGCTTATGGCGTGTTGAATTTATTAAAAGAAGAAGAAAACTTATATGCCAAAGGCGTTAAAAGTTTGAATTCAAAAATGTTTTGGCTTACCTTTACTTTTGAATAAGAGGTGTTTGTTCGCAGGCAAAAAAAATTGCAAAAAAAAGATTGAAAAGTGTTGTACAATTAAAAAACATGTTTTACATTTGCACTCGCTTTTAGCAAAAAGTTCTTAATGGTCCGTTCGTCTAGCCAGGTCAGGACGCCAGGTTTTCATCCTGGTAACAGGGGTTCGAATCCCCTACGGACTACCGAAA
>JBNJGZ010000087.1:1346-8371 GCA_051748065.1 Bacteroidota bacterium | reverse complement strand
AAACATATGAGACAAGTAATTGAATGTGTGCCCAATTTCAGTGAAGGGCGCGATAAAGATGTGATTAAACAAATTACAGATGAGATTGAAAAAATTGAAAACGTCAAACTTCTGGATGTTGACCCCGGTGCGGATACCAACCGGACTGTTGTAACATTTGTTGGCTCACCTAAAGAGGTAAAAGAAGCAGCTTTTCAGGCAGTAAAAAAAGCTTCCGAATTAATTGATATGAGCAAACATTCAGGAGCTCATCCAAGATTTGGAGCTACCGATGTATGTCCATTAGTACCGGTTTCCAATATTTCTATGGAAGAGACTGTAGAACATGCACGCGAATTAGCTAAACGCATTGGCAAAGAACTTAATATCCCGATCTATTGTTATGAAAATGCAGCTTACGAGGAAAAAAGACAAAATTTGGCCAACTGCCGTTCAGGAGAATACGAAGGCTTAAAAGACAGAATTACGCAACCCGAATGGAAGCCGGATTTCGGCCCTGCCGAATTTAATGCCCAAACAGGTGCTACTGCAGTAGGTGCACGCGATTTCCTGGTGGCCTTTAATGTCAACTTAAATACTACTTCTCTGAGAAGAGCCAATGCCATTGCTTTTGATGTACGTGAGAAAGGACGCGTAAAACGCGAAGGCGGTAAAATCACAGGAAAGCCTGTTTTAGATGAAAATGGCAAAAAAGTATGGATCCCGGGAACATTAAAAGCTGTTAAAGCTATCGGCTGGTTTATTGATGAATATGGTGTGGCCCAAATATCCATGAACTTAACCAACATCAGTGTTACTTCCGTTCATGAGGCTTTTGATGAAACTGCAAAAAAAGCTGCTGAACGCGGAATTCGTGCTACAGGTTCAGAGCTGGTCGGTCTTATTCCCAAACAAGCCATGCTGGATGCGGGGAAATACTTCCTCAGAAAACAACAGCGTTCTTTAGGTGTTTCCGAAGATGAACTGATCAAAATCGCTGTTAAATCAATGGGACTTGATGATCTGAAACCTTTTGACCCCAAGGATAAAATCATTGAGTACATGATGGATGATGACGATAAGGAAAAGCTTGTTGACAAGAACATGACCGATTTTGCCAATGAAACGGCCTCCGAAAGCCCGGCACCCGGTGGAGGTTCAATTTCTGCTTATGTGGGAGCTCTCGGAGCTTCGCTCGGAACAATGGTAGCTAATCTTTCATCCCATAAACGAGGCTGGGACGACCGTTGGGAAGAATTTTCCATGGTGGCAGAAAAAGGCCAACAGAAAAAAGATGAATTGCTTTATTTGGTAGATGAAGACACCAACGCCTTTAATAAAATTATGGATGCTTTCCGTTTACCTAAAAAAACAGATGAAGAAAAAGCAGCCCGACAGGAAGCCATCAATGAAGCTACACGTTATGCCATTGAGATACCTTACCGGGTAATGGAAACGTCTTTCGAATCTATGGAAGTTATGAAAGAAATGGCGGAAAAAGGAATGAAAAGTTCAATATCAGATGCCGGAGTTGGCGCTATATGCGCAATGGCTGCTGTTCGTGGCGCTCATTTGAATGTGCAAATAAATACAAAAGACTTTGAAGACAAAGCCTTTGTTGAGCAAATGCTGGAAAAAGCTCAAAAAGTAAATGATCAGGCACATAAGAAAGAAAAGGAAATTCTGGCCCTGGTAGAACAAAACATGTAATTCCGGAATTTTTAAATAACGTTAGGTTGCCATCGGGATCGAAAAAAAAGGTCTCTATGGCAACCTTTTTTATGCTATATAGTGTTTGTCCATAATGTCCAATTTCTGCGTTATGCTCGTATTTAAAACAGTCATCCCGATGTTACAATCATGACTCCTTGGTTTTAAATACTTCGCAAGCCCCCGATAAATGCGGGGCAGGCTTTGAACTCGAACATTATAAACCAGACACTCGATTTTATTGACAGACACTATATAGTCCGATGATAACCCTTCATATTGAAACATTAAAACGCATAGTACGTTAAATGAGTAAAATAAAGTAAAAAGTTTTCAACCGTTAGAAATTTTTTTACTCTTTCAACATCAAAAAAGCACAACCACATCTATAGACTGACATACAGTCGAATAACAATTAACTGTCTTCTATAAAAGCATATAAACCAAATAAATATTCACAATTTTAAACAAAAAAATAAAAAATTTTACCTCAATATTATTTGCATAACGTTAAATTATTATTAATTTTAAACCCAAATATTAATTGTCTAACTAAATCCAGTTCTTATGAAAAAAATTACGCTATTACTTGTAGGCTTTTTATTCTTTAGCTTACAAGTATTACAGGCACAAAACCGGACAATCAGTGGTAAGGTTACCGACGAAGACGGCGGATCAATCCCCGGCGTTACAGTAGTTGTTGTAGGATCAACTACCGGAACCACCACTGATAGCGAAGGTGAGTTTAACCTGACTATCTCAGAAGATGCCGATTCCCTGAAATTTTCTTTTGTTGGTTTTCAAACGAAAGTAGTTCCAATAACAGCATCGAATGAGTACAATGTCACATTAACATCAAAAGCAAGAGACATTGAAGGTGTTGTTGTTACAGCGCTTGGTATCGAAAGGTCTGAAAAAAAGTTGGGTTATTCAACCTCTAATGTCGGTTCGGACGATGTAACCAAAACGCAAACTCCTGATGCAATTACATCACTCCAGGGTAAAATCTCCGGAGTACAAATTAATAGCACATCAGGACAACCAACAGCTTCATCAAGTGTAATCTTAAGGGGTTATTCCTCAATTACCGGAAATAACCAGCCACTTTATGTTGTTGATGGTACTCCTATTACTAACAGTTCAAATCAACAAAGTAATGATTTGAACAACCAGCTTGACTTTGGTAACGGAGCCAGCTCCATTGATCCTTCCAACATTAAGTCCATAGACGTCCTTAAAGGAGCTGCGGCAACTGCACTCTATGGTTCAAGAGCTGCTAACGGTGTAATCATGATTACCACCAAAGGCGGAACCCGAAATCAAGCGATGAATGTTCAGTTTTCCTCCAGTGCTACGTTCACCTCACCAATGCGCTTGCCACAACTTCAAAATAGATTTGGCCAGGGATGGAGCGGTGACTGGGCTTCAAATGAAAATGGTAGCTGGGGGCCCCATTTTGACGGCAAAATGCGCTTATGGGGTAATACTGTTGACAACCAAAGGTTACTTAAACCTTTTGAAGCTCAAGAAGGAAACCTGAGAGAATTTTTCGATTTAGGCCAAAGCTATAAAAATAGTGTTTCTATAAGTGGTGGAGGAAAAAACACAACTATCTACGCTTCCTATGGGAATACCTATAGCGATGGATACATCCCTACGGACAATGACAAGTTAAATCGTCACGCATTCACCGTTAAAGGTAGTATTAACGCTAACAATCTTACACTTTCCGGAAATATCAATTATGTAAGACGCGATGCCAGTACTATCGCTGCCGGACAAGGTGGAGACGCTGCTACACTTTTTCAGGATTTGATGCAGATTCCAAGGGACCTTAGTATTGTTGACATGGAAGATTATGAAAGCAAATTTTACAATATCAACAACTTCTACACTCCTTATGCAACGAATCCTTATTTTATTATCAATGAAAATGGTAATAACCTGCAGAACGACCGTGTATATGGTAACTTTACAACGGACTACAAATTCAATGACAACTTAAATTTAACCTGGAGAATTGGTGAAGATGTCAATGGCAACTACCTGAAGATATGGAATGCAATTGCCAAACCTGATGATGACTCACCTAACTCAACAAAACAAGATATTCCGGGTAATGTTATCGAACAAACCACCACACGCAGGGAGCTAAATAGTGACCTGACATTAAATTACCAGAAAGAACTAAACAGAACCTGGGATATTGGTGGTCTTGTAGGTTGGAACGTTAACAACCGCTATTTGAAACGCCTAAATGCAGAAGTAACCAGTTTGGATATACCTGATTTTTATAACCTGGCAAACAGTAGTGAAGACCCACAAGCCGAAACTTTTATCCGCAGAAGAAGACTCTATGGTATTTATGGACAAGGTGAAGTTTCTTTCAATAATTACCTTTTCCTGACTTTAACTGCAAGAAATGATTGGTCATCCACATTACCGGAAGACAATAATTCTTTCTTCTATCCCGGTGCAACATTAGGATTTGTTCTTTCAGATGCGGTTCCTGCACTGGAAGATATTTCAGACTACATGAAAATGCGTTTAGCCTGGGGTAAAACAGGTAATGATGCCGATCCTTATTTAATCAATTCTGTAATTATTCCTTCAGAGGTAAACTTCGGATTTGGTCAATTTAACTTCCCGTTAGGAGGAGTAAATGCATTTGAAGTATCTAACCTGATCGGAAATAAAAATCTGGAGCCGGAGATTACAACCGAATTTGAAGTTGGTTTCGATTTCCGCTTCCTTAACAATCGTTTAGGTATAGACTTTGCATATTATAACAGAACAACAGAAGGACAAATCTTCCAGGTCCCACTTGCTTCAAGTACAGGATACCGTTCTCAAACGCTTAACTTTGGTGAAGTATCCAATAAGGGTGTTGAATTGCGTTTAAAACTAACACCAATTCAAGTAAGTGACTTCAGATGGGACATAACTTATAATTTCTCCAAAAACAACAATGAAGTACTGAAACTGCCAGAAGGACTTGATCAGGTAGTTATTAACAGCTCATATGGTATTGACTTTGTCGCTGAAGAAGGTGAACCTATTGGTGTATATTACGGTGAAGTAGCCAAGAAAACAGACGATGGCAAAATCATCGTTAACAGTAATGGTATACCGAAAACAGCCGATGAAAAAGAAAAATACGGAACAGCAGAACGGGACTTTACCATGGGATTGGAAAACTCTTTCACTTATAAAGATTTCAACCTTGGCTTTTCGCTCGACTACAGAAAAGGTGGTATGATGTACGCCTACACAGCACGAATTAACTATTTCGTAGGTAATGCAACTAATACTATCTACAACGACCGTGAACCTTTTGTTGTTCCAAATTCTGTTCAGGAATTTGACACGGATGGTGATGGTGAACCTGACACATATGAGGAAAATACAGCACAAATTGACCGTGCAAATGTATTTACCTACTGGAACCAAACAGATAACAACATGATTTCTCAAGAGCATGTACTGGATAAAACATTCCTTAAATTAAGAGATGTTACCTTCAGCTACAACCTGCCACCAAAATGGTTCTCCAACATGCCGGTAACCTCAGCTAATCTGGGAATTTATGGCAGAAACCTTATCATTTGGACACCGGAAGAAAACAACTTTGTTGACCCGGAATCCTCTACATTTGGTAATGATCTTTTCGGGGCCTTTGGTGAATTTGCCGGTAGCCCTACAGCAAGATCATTTGGGTTTAAATTAAATGTAACATTCTAAAACAATGAAAATTATGAAGAATATATTAAAATTAACAATAATAGCAAGCCTCATTGTTGGTCTGTTTGGAAGTTGCGAAAAAGACTTTTTAGATGTCAACGATGACCCAAACAATGCAACTGAGGCTACAGCAGGTCAGATTTTCCCGGCTGCTACAGCATCTGCCGCAGGGGTAATTGGCGGTAACTATGCGCTTGCCGGAGGAATCTGGAGCCAATACTGGACGCAAGCTAACGCTTCTAACCAGTATAAAAACTTTTCATCCTTTAACCTAAGTCCCGATGATCTGGACAGATTTGCCTGGGAAGAACTCTATTCGGGCGCTCTCAACGACTTTAAAGCCGTTAGAGAAAAAGCATCCTCAGATGAGGACTGGAGTTATTTCTTAATGTCAACGGTAATGGAAGCTTATACTTATCAGATTTTAGTTGACCTCTATAATCGCATTCCTTATTTTGGTGCTTTAGAAGGAGCTGACAACCTGAATCCTGAATTTGACAACGGGGAATTAGTATATGAAGATTTGATTTCCAAAATCGATGGTGCATTAGCCAAAAATCTTGATGGAAGTGCCGTTTCAAACCCCGGAGCAAAAGATTTCATCTTTAACGGAAATATGGATCAATGGGTAAGATTTGCAAATACGTTGAAGCTAAAAATCTTTTTACGCCAGCGCTATGCCAATGAAACTTTTGCTCAGGACGAGATTACAGACATGTATAACAATGGAGCAGAATTTTTGGAATCTAATGCTTCCATGGATGTATTTCAGGATGCCGATAGTAAAAGTAATCCTTTTTACGAAATGGACCGCAGGCAGTTAAATACACCTAACAATTTACGCGCCAGCGAAACAATGTTTGACTGGTTAGAAGGCAATTCTGATCCACGAACGGAATACCTCTACAACGAAGCAGAAAGCGGTGGTTATGAAGCTATGCCGCAAGGAAGTCATAACGCTTCCACATCTCAAATCGATCCTGACGATATTTCTGTCGTTCATCTGGAGCCCACCGATCCTGTTATTTTCATGTCAGCAGCAGAAAGTTATTTCTTGCAGGCTGAAGTAGCAGTTATTTATGGATTAGGTGGTAGTGCCAAAACCCTTTATGACAATGGCGTGATGGCTGCTTTTGCTCAGTATGGTCTGGATGGCTCATCATTCATTGCTTCCGGTGGTGAATATGAATTTCCCGACTCAGGAACAGAAGAAGATAAGCTAAAAGCTATAATAACCCAAAAATGGGCTGCTATGGCCAGATATCAGGGTATGGAAGCATGGACAGAATGGAGAAGAACAGGATATCCTGACTTTTTCGTAACTCCTCAGGACAATGCGCTTGGACAAGGAGAATTTTTGCTTCGCTTACTATTTCCTGACTCCGAAAGAAAAGCAAATAGCAATACCCCCTCACTCGTACCTGTAACTGTTCCGGTATGGTGGGATCAAGACTAATCGAAACCGTAAACTAAAAAACAAGTGTTATGAAAAAACGACTAAAATATAGCAGTTTATTATTAATGGCTTTTGCACTCCTTTTAATCGGGTGCGAAAAGGAAACAGAAGGGATTTCCAAAGTAACGGAATTCGCCGA
>JBNJGZ010000087.1:0-1246 GCA_051748065.1 Bacteroidota bacterium | reverse complement strand
ATTATGAATAGAAAAATATTAATTTTTGCCCTCATCTTTGGCCTGATAGGAGTATTTTCCTGTGAAACCATGGATGATCCCGAAATGGAAACAACATCAACATTCCCGCTAAATGGTGAGTATTGGGTAACCTACTCAATAGGGGGCTCTGTTGTGGTTGACTATCAGGAACTGATCATAACCAACACTTCAGCTGATGATGGACAACATATCCTGATAACAGAGCCAGTTGTTTTAGTTAATGATGCTGGTGATGAAGTTACTGCAAAAGCAAATGTAAATATGGATAATCTGACATTCAGTTTGGATAATTTTACATTTGATCTGACTGACACTACAACGCAAACCGTAAGTATCGAAAACGGTAAGTTTATGGAGGAATCCTACACAACAGCAGCCGGTAACGAAACTGATAGTATCTACATGGATATGATTATTCATGACTCAGGTGATACTATTGCTGTAAGCGGTTATAAATACACTGGCTGGCCTGACGATGATCACTAATCAGAAACTGGACAAAACATATATAAAAAAGGAGTCATTTTTGGCTCCTTTTTTATTTTTGTATCTTTATTGGAACCAGCCAACAAGAATTGAAATACTTCCGGAATAAGAAAGAAATGACACAAAGAAAAGAGAAATAATAGCAATAAACCTATTAACCATAGACAAATGAACTATTGGGCAAGAGTATTTAAGATACTAATCGTTCTATCCGCGATCAGTCTGTTACTTGTTGGTCTATTTTATTCCTGGATTTATCAACTGGAATTAGATACACAAGCAATTATTTCCATAATCGCCATTATCGTAATTTTATCTTTAACAATTCCCGTAGCCAGCGATGGATATAAGCAAAAAAGCATACCCGTAACTTCTGTTCATCCTGACTGGAAAACGATTATTAAAAATAATACGGAACATACGCATAGGTTTGTCAATAAAGCACAAGGTTTATTTATTTTGGTGCGCAAAGAAGACCCTCTTTTAAGCTGGTTTTATCTGGGCCGAAGAAATATCTGGATTATCGTAAAAGAAGATAAATTAATCTTTCACGGGCCGGGCGAGACAATAGACAAGCTTTTGCAACTTATTTTCTCTTAACGGTCAAGAATTATTTGTTAATCATCTCCAGAAAATCGTTTTCAGAAATCACCGGAATATTCAATGACCTGGCTTTTTCTAATTTTTTAGGACCGATATTTTCACCTGCAATGAGATAGTCCAGCTTTGAAGAAATGGA
>JBNJGZ010000086.1:0-8585 GCA_051748065.1 Bacteroidota bacterium | reverse complement strand
CTATAAAGAAATATTATTACAACGATTTTACAATTTTCGGTAACTTACTGTAGTGTTAATTACTTGTATATTAGATGTTAGTTCTAATTGAAATACATTTTGTATCAGCAAATAAAAAAATTAATAAAGAATGGACATTTCAGGTATTTGGTCATATAAAGAAGATTTCAAGTTTGGAAAATCGATTGGAGAAGTTGAGTTGAAACAAACCGGCAATGTTGTTTCCGGAGTATTTTCCTTCACCGAAGAAGTTGAAGATGAATATAAAATTGATGTGACTGAAAAAGTAAAAGGCACTATATCAGAGGGAAAAGTGCTGCTTGAAAGTGTAGAAGTAAAAGCTACGCAAAACCAGGAAACAATCAACTACCTGCCGAACTCATTCGATGTTCATTTAGTTTCAGAAAACAAACTTGTAGGATCAACCTACGATAGCGAAGATGTGTGTGGCGTATTTGTTATGGAGCGGAAGATGTGAAACTTTTCAGCTCCTGACCATATTTTCTCGTAAACTTTGCTATATTTGATAGACTCAAACATCGGGAAAGTGGAAGAAAAACAAACGATTCATAAACTATTTGATTTACTGGACGATTGGCGGCATCTTCCGGCCTACCAACTTGAGCGCAGAGCCGATATTTTTTTTGCATTGTATCTGGACAAAATCATAAAACAGAAAAAAGATACCCAAATTGACTACATCATTCCTGAATTTCCGGTTCGAGTGGGTGAAATATCAGAGAAAAATCCACATATTAATCAATCCTTTAAAATAGATTACCTGACCTATGCAAAGGAAGCAGAGCGCGTTTTTCTTGTAGAGTTAAAAACCGACCACCGCTCACGCCGCGACAAGCAAGACTGGTATTTGCAGCGTACAGCTCAGGTTCAGGTAAAAGGCATATTAGAAGGATTAAAAAAAATATACAAGGCTACCCATCAAAAATTAAAATACAATTACCTTCTGGATAAAATAGAAAAAATCGGTTGGATAAGCAGAACAGAAAAAACGTTCGTAATTAATAACATCAACATTACTCCCGAAATTCTTTACCTGCAACCCTTAAACCTGGCAAAGGATAATGCGGTTATTTCTTTTGATGATGTAATTGCTGCTTTATCAACCACCGATGATGAATTAGCGAAACGGTTTGTAGTTTCTTTAGAAAAGTGGAAAGGAGATGTGAATAAAATCCGACCTAATGGTTTATGAATTATATGGTTTAACGGAGGATGAGATTAAGATTGCGGAGGGAGCCGTGAAATAATTTATTCTTTAGAAACAGTAAAAATTAAGCTATAGGTTAATTTTTATAAACATATTGTCAACAATCAACGTTTAAAGATATATATTTGTGAAACGAAAATGCCAAAAAGTTATCTCTTCAAAAGATGGTAAACGAGCTATTTACATTGATTTAGAAAACAAAGAAGAGATAATGCAATATATAAAACAAGATAAAGACACTTAAAAAAATTCAAGTTTATTACAGATATCATTCTTGGTGGACATCGAAATACTGAGGTATACGACAAAGAGGATATAGATGATAAAACAAAAGATGTAACAGCGATGAAGTTCTTTAAAGGACAAGAAAACGATCGCATTTATTGTAAAGAAGTTAAATCGAGGGAAGGAACACATATTGTTATTACCGCTGTTTTACATGAAAAGAAAAAATCGGAAAAACTAAGCTCTAAAGAGAAGAACATTATAAAAAAGGTTGGAGGGTATGACTATGACATATAACGAGAAACATAAAATTTCAGAAGAATTTACAGATTTATTCGGCACCCTCTCTGAAGAAGATATAATTGAGGTGGATGCACAAATGCTTTCGTTTAAGTTTCTCGAAGCGTTAGAGAAATCTTTCGCACCAAGGAAGTTAAAAAAGAAAGAAATTGCAGAAGCAATCGGTAAAAGCCCAAGTTTTATATCACAGGTATATTCCGGTGATAAACTTATTAGTATGCCCTTGCTTGCTAAATTGCAAAAGGCTTTTAATTTCACTTTTGATATTAAAGCTTCTCACAATTCTATAGATTATGATCTTTCCGTTTTTTCAGAACTTAAAACCAATAATAAAAAACAAAGCGGGTTTTGGGTGTGGAAAAATGCTGCGGCAAATGAATCTGTTGATATAGATTACAACAAAAGTGATAATCTAAAGCTCATTAATAACAAATATAGTTCAGCAAGTTAAATATGAAAGCAAATAAATCTCCATTAGTATTAAATGATTTCTTGTTGCTTAGAAGTAATTATCAATTTATTCAACCAGAAAAATCTAATTTCAAAATTGGTGAGATAATGGACAAATATCCTATTGATCTTGACTTTACCGTTCGAAAAATTCAGGACAATTTGTTTCATTTATTCACTAAAATTCAAATAAACCACGAATTAAAGTCTTTGCCCGGATATGTCCTTTTTATTGAAGGTGTAAGTTTATTCTCTTTCGATGAGAAAGCAAAGCTTAATGAAGAAGACAAAGCGAATTTTTTACATTATTCCGGCTTAAACATTACAATCAACAGCCTTCGTAATATTCTGGCCACATTAACGGCAAATGGTCCATTCAATAAATATACTTTGCCCTCAATAGATGTGAATAAACTATTACATGATAAGAAACAGCAAGTGGAAAACAAAAATACCAACAGTTAGATAATAAAACGAGAATCGTTTTAAAGTGATCCAATTCAAGACGTCAAAAACAATGAAATGTTTCCAAAAACAAAGCCATCAGTTTTTTAATCGCTTAAAAACCAATGGCTATTTCGTTTAGAATGAGATCGGTGACGGATCTCGAATTAAAGAAAGAAATTAAAATAGTTCCTTGTTCCATAGATATAAAGATAAGGAATTTGTAGCAATAGGTATTCTGTTGAAGATGAATAATTCAAAATGTCCAGTTTTTTAGCGAAAAAACTGGACATTTTCACTTACAAACCACATTCTCGTTTTTGACTTAGATTACTAATGAACAGAACCTTATAAGCATACAAAATGCGTTCTTTCCATTTTCACCTCTCCCCTTTTTACCCGAATGGTGAATGGAAAAACTATCTTTTCAAAAAATATTTGGTATTTCTCGTTGTATTCGTTACTTTTATCTTACGCAATTCGCGAACCTAATAAATTTGCGAACAAATGGAGAAACAAAAAATTACCGATAGTGCACTGAATCACCTGAAAGAACCCACAGGCATGGCATACAGGTATGAGTTTTTGCATCAAAAAACAGAAAAAACACAAAAGCTTTTTACAGCCCTAGGATTAAAGATTGTATTCAACTTATTGATCACACCTAAATTAATTAATCAAACCTACAGCTCAGGTAGTGAAAGCTTTTTGTTATGGATGATTTTTTAAAAGATATAATAAATAAAAATCATAAACATATGAAACAACTAATTTTTATCTTCTTAATGTGTTTAACAATGATTAATATATTGAAGGCACAGATTCAAAAAACAGACAGCATCTATAATATCTGGAATCAGGTTGGAGATATTGCATTTCAGGATAATTACCTGTATGCGAAAACCGAAAATGGATTGCGGGTTATAGATTATAATGATCCGGATAACCCTTTTATAGTAACAAGTAGACCTTTAAAGAATAATTTAAGCTCTACATTATTAAAAATAAAAGGAAATTATCTATACTCAAGCTTTATTGATGGCATCGAAATTTTTGACATTACAGACAGCCAATCACCCGTGAAAGTAAGTGAAATTTCCAAACAAAACGGAGAAATTAAAGGTTTCCTGATTGCGAACAATCATGTGTACTGCATTGAGCATGAAGACACTCCAATTGACGATATAGCTTATCTGGTTACTCATGATGTGACTGATAAAACTGCTCCCGTTTATAAAAATTCGGAAGAGTTAGGCAACAGTGGAAGCATTTCGGATTTCATAGTCGGTGACTACATTTTTGTGCAGAAAAAAACGGGTACCTACCCGCAAATATATACTTATAACTATGTATATTCAATAGCCAGCCCGGCATTCCCGACAAATATGGGCGAAATAAGCTATTTCCCAGCATCCACTGATTTTCAACGTAGCGATACGCTTTACACCAAAGATGAGACCAATATTTATGAATTAAATATCACAAACCCCTTGGAGCCGGATACGCTTGCAGCGTATACCTACGACGGGTTGGCTGATTGGCTTCTGAATGTGCATGGCGACAGCATTATTACGAATTACAATGGCACTGGAAAGATTTACACAAAAAGCGGTACTGATTCTGCAACTTTTGCCGGTATGTTTGATCTGCCTGAAGGGAATATGAATTTCAAGACCTTGAAGGACGATCGCTTGTACTATCCGCAAACAGATTCCGCAAGCATTGTCAATCTTTCGCTTGTGCCTGAAAGCGGGGTGAATAAACTTTTTGATCAATTGTTTTACAACAGGCCGTTTGACCTGAATAATTTTACGATTCATAATCTTGAGGGTGATGACAGCTGGCAATTACAAATAGTGGGCTGGGAAGAAGAAGTTACTGAAGCTGCTTTAAATTTATCATCCACCAACGGCACAGGCACTATGGTCAATAAAGACTGGTTGATTTCACCGCAAGTCGATCTGCCTGCAAATTATACCAATCTCAACCTGAGTTTCACTCATTTTACATCTTACATGGGTGCCAGCTTGAATCCCGGCGATTACTTCACTGTGCTTGTTTCGGAAAATTATAACGGCGTAGATCCGGAAGCGGCCAGCTGGTCAGAAATAGCAATAAATTTTTACGATGAAGGGCAAATCGTAGATTTATCAAATTTTGCAGGAAAAAGCATTCATATTGCCTTCAGGTGCGTTAATCCCGACACAGAAAGTTTCAGTGAACTGATATGGCGTGTGCGTAAAGTTAAAATTCAAGGAGTAAATGAAGTCAATGTAGCAGGTAGTGGTTATTGGCAAATCGCAAATGATGCGGCTACCGTTTTGGACAACAACGGTAATTTCAGTTTCGATCTGGACGAAGACTGGCTCACTACAACAGAAATATCACTAAATGGTTACAATCATTATTACTTCAACTTTTTACACAAAGTCACCTATCATCCCGATGAAACTATTTTCGGTGTATATGTATCTGAAAATTACGATGGCTCAAATCCGGGCAATGCCACCTGGACAAAAGTAGAAAACTTTAATTGGCCTGAAGCTGATTTTTACGACTTTCGATATTCCGGAAACATTGATCTAACGGCCTATGCCGGAAAAACCATCCATATCGGTTTTAAATACATTACCACTGATACCGAATATCAGCGTTGGTATATTAAAGATATGAACTTACTCGCAACAAACGGTGAACTTCCATACCGTGCAAGTATTTTTAATATGAATCCCGAGTTCTACAATTATCCGAAAATTACCGGTGTTCAGGTAAGCGGAAATCAGGCTTACGCATCCCACCGTAAGGTGGTTTACCAAGAGGATGGATCATCTCAAACAATGAACCGGTTTTCAGCCTTGGATATTACTGATAAAGAAAACATTATTGAAACGGCGCACAAAAATATTATAAGCAACTATGATTTTGATTTTCAATATTACGTGAACGACAGTTTGCTAACTGTGCGTTGGAATGAGGATTCCACAGAACTATACCGCTACAATACAAACGATGAATTTGAAGAAAAAGGTTCCATTATCAATAGCAAAGCCGCATTTCATTACATTGCAGACAACCACGCTGTAGTTAGTTTAGAAGGAAGTAGCAGTGTATTCAGAATTTACGACATCACCGATGAAAACAATCCCCTGCCTGTCTTTCAGTTTACCAATGACTTTTACTACCCCGACATACCAGCGGTTGACAAAGAAAACAATGACCTTTATCTCGCTACGACGTATAATGTTGATGGAAGCTATATTCGGGTTGTGGAAAAATGGGACATTTCAGATATTACCGCTCCCGAAAAAACCGCCGTTTATTCTATACCGACGGATTTTTCGTCGAGTTCTGGCCTATTCGTCAAAGATAGCACCCTTTATAACTACGAAAGATGGGCCATTGTGGGTTCTGATCCTGTAAGCTACGGGAAAATTGTGGCTTTTGAACTATCCGACACCAGCTTTGTCGAAACCGGTGGAAGCTATCTGGTTACTTCGCCCAAAGGCCTTGTTTTTAATGACAATTACGCGTTCTTTGGTGTTGGGTATAATACCGAAGGGCATGAAACCGGTGTACATGTAATCAGTCTGCAAAATCCGGCGAATCTTGAGCGTACCTTCTTGCTGCCCGACGGCGGGACACTTATCGATTTAGATGTAAATAATGAGGTAGTAACCGCTGCCTACAGCAAAAAAATAGATTTATATGACCTGAGCACCATTCCGCTACCGCCCGAACCTTTTAATTTACTTTCGCCCCAGGGAGAAGTAAACACCACGGATACCCTGCTTACCTGGGAGCCCAGCGTTGACCCGAACGGGAACAACCCGGAATATGAAGTCTGGATTGCAGATAACGAAGCATTTACGAATGCCACTGTGGATACAACAAGCGAAACATCCTATCCCGTAGGGAATTTACTGCCCGGTCAAAGTTTCTACTGGAAAGTAACTGCACTGGATCCATATACTGACAATGTACCTGCCAATCAAACATTCCAGTTTACGCTGCCCGGAATTGAATTAATCGCCCCTGAAGGAGAAATTGCCAGTACCAACACAGCCTTAACATGGCGGCAAGTTGTTAAGCCAAATGGCTCCCCATTAAGCTATGAGGTATTGTTTGCAAACGATGCGGATTTTACCAATCCGGATACCCTTTCATCTGCCGACACTGTGCTTGCAGTGAATGATTTGCTTCCCGGCCAGTATTATTTCTGGAAAGTAAGGGCTAAAAATGACTTAACCGTAAGTACATGGAGCCCGCAGTATAAGAATTTCTCAGTAGCAGTAGCCCAGGCAACACAAGTATATGCAAAAGATTTGGGTTCATCTGCCGAAACGGGTGTTACCATGCTTGATGAGGATATTATCTATGCGGCTTCAACATCAAGTGTACACCGCTTCGATGGTAGCGGGAACTTACAATATACCCTGCAGGTGAATGGCCAGATCAAATCATCGACAACCATTACATCCGATCATCGCGTTTATATTGCCTCCACTGATAATAATTTGTATACCTTCAATCAAAATGGGGTCGGCATTGATGGATGGCCGGTTGCCCTGGGGGCCCAACTGGAGGCTTCTGTAGCTATTGACGATGATCATTTTATGTATCTCGGCACAAGCAATGGTATTTTTCAATGCATAGCAGCAACCGGATCCGTGGAATGGAGTTACAATGTAGGTGCTGCCGTAAAATCTGCTGCTGTTATAAACCAACAGGATACGTTATACATTATCAATACTAACGGCCGTGTTTTGGCTTTTGACCTGGCTAATATTGATCCATCAAATCCGCAGCCTGCGTGGATATTTGAAACAGGACATCCAATTTCAAATGCACCTGCAATTGTGGATGACTATATCTATTTAACCTCCGATGATGGTTATTTATTAAAAATCAAAAACAACGAAAATGCTGCTGAGCTTGTGTTTGAAGCGCCTACCAATGGCTCCTGTTACTCATCGCCAGTTGTTGACGCCTCCAATGATGTATATTTTGGAGCAGATTCGGGCATGGTTTACGCCATAAATGGGGAAACGGGCGATCTGAAATGGAAAAGTCCCACCTATTATACCCGTTTCGCACCTGAAGCCATTACAGCAAGCGGCGCCTTAGCATCCGATGGTCTTTTTTATATTGGCGATACACATGGGGTGATTTATGGCTTATCCACAGCCAATGGAGCAATCCTATGGTCCCACAGGGGCGCCGATGCACCGGTTAGCGGAGCGTTACTGTACAATGCCAGCCAGCTTTATTATACTGCAGGCAACCAAATGATTTGTTTGGCAGAACCCACGTTGAAAACCCCCGAAACACTCAAAAAAGAAACGCCTTACTGGGCCACATTCCAGGGCAATAATCAACGAACCGGAAACCCTGATGAGATTGTCCCGATTCAAATGTTTGAAGTTACTCTCAGTGCCAATCCTGCTGAAGGCGGAACAGTTGCAGGTGGCGGTACATTTGCAGATGGTTCTGCAATAACAGTAACTGCAACACCCGGGACGGACTATGAATTTGTTAACTGGACGGAAGGAGGCTCCCAAATCTCTGAACAAGCAACCTATTCATTTGCTGTAGATTCAGAAAGAGCATTAACTGCTAATTTCCAAACAAATACAAATGTAAATAGCCCTACTGCTGAGGATTTGAAAATATACCCAAATCCTGCTAAAAAGCTTATAAAAATTGAATCAGACCATGCAATTCGTAGCATCCGTTTAATGGATATTTCAGGTCAAACAATTCGTATAATGCAATATCCGGAAAACAGCTCGCTAACAATTGATGTTTCGCAGTTCACCAAAGGACTGTATATTCTGGAAATAGCAACGCCTAACAAAGTTAAACAAACCCGACTGATTATTCATTAACCATTTTCAAATCAATGTATTGAACAAATATTAAACTTTGCCAGGGAGACAAT
>JBNJGZ010000085.1:0-8748 GCA_051748065.1 Bacteroidota bacterium | reverse complement strand
TGCTCTTCAAACTGAATATCATTGGTCATTTTAGTCATTTCCTCGGCAGTATGTCCGATAAAAGCAAGCGGTTCATAAAGTGCATTGTCAGCATTTGTATCACGCATCATTTCTACCTGTGCAAAATTGGTTCCTCCAAACGCACCAAACTCAATAGCCTCCAGAGGTAATTTCAACAGAGCCCGCAGGCTTTCTTTGCCCATACCCTGGCCTACTTCTTTAGCAACGACGGGATAATTTGCAACCGTCAGAAAAGCACGAATCGTCTCTACAGGAGGATGCCTCAGATTATCTCCTTCTTTTTGAAAAAACTCATGCATTGGATTAACATGAATCATTAATCCATCCGCTTTAAGCAGGTCAACCAGGTCATGTAACTCCTGAAGACGGTCTTGTTCCAGCATCTTTTCCAGCTGAGCAATGCCAATATTGGCAAAAAACGGCTGATCATCACCGATTATACTGCGCAAATTAAAATCCGGCAAAAACTTTTCATTATCAAGCAGTATCCGGCAAGAGCCCAAGCCCATGCCAAATCCGAACTCATTGGCAACCTGGGCAAGGTTCGTATTGATCTTTTTGGCCATTTTTGTTCCACCGGTCATACTGGATATCCAAAATGGATATTTTAGCTGTTTTCCGGCTATTGTTCTTTTTGCGAGGTTTTTGCCCGGATAACCCGCCAGCATGGGTTCATAAATAAACCGGTCATCTTTTTGAGCAACATCCACTGATGAGCCTAAAGCCAAATTAACATGGTCTTTTTTACGTTCTTCCATAATATTATAAACTTCTGGATATAACTAGTTTAATAATTTCCGATGTCCCTTCACCAATCTGAAGTATTCTCTGGTCGCGATAATGTCGTTCAACTTCATTTCCTTTAACCAGTGCATAAGCGCCGAATACCTGAACAGCTTCATCAGCCACTTCTTTTGCCGTTTCCGTGCAAAATAATTTGGCCATTGCAGCTTCTTTTGCAAATGGATAACCTTCCATTTTCAGCCAGGTAGCATGGTAAAGCATATTTCTTGCCGCTTCAATTTTTGTTGCCATTTCCGCGAGCTTAAATCCAATAGCCTGAAACCGGTTGATTGGTTTTCCAAATTGTTTTCTTTCTTTGGAATACTGGAGAGCAGCTTCGTAAGCTCCCTGGGCATGTCCCAGTCCCATAGCAGCCACAGATAATCTTCCGGAATCCAGTGTTTCGAGCATCATACGGGAACCCGCACCACGCTTACCTAAAAGGTTGGATTCGGGAACTTTTACATCGTTGAAAACTAATTTACCCGTGTCTCCTGCCCGCCACATCATCTTATCACGTATACGTTCAGTTATGAAGCCTTCACGATCACTCTCTACTAATATACTGGAATATTCCCGAGTGCCGTTTTCATTTTCATCGGTGATACACTGCAACGTTATACCGGCTGACATTTCTGATGTTGAATTAGAAATAAATAATTTTTCACCGTTTATATGCCAATACCCATCTTTTAACTTTGCTCTTGTTTCCGTTCCACGAGAGTCAGAACCTGCGTTTTTTTCTGTTAATCCAAAAGCCCACAGTTGATTTCCTTTGGTAAGTTTAGGTAAAAAATTATTTTTCTGCTCCTGCGTACCATATTTGTAAATAGGACCAACACCCAAAGAATTATGGGCTGCAACTGTACTTCCCTGAGAGCCGTCAATCCGGCAAATTTCCTCCACAGCAATGATTAGTGAAAGATAATCTTTACCTTGTCCGCCATATTCTTCAGGAATTGCAAGACCCAACAGGCCCATGTTCCCCATTTTACGTGTTAAGTCAACGGAAAAATCAGCTTTTTCATCCAATTCAGAAGCCACCGGGCGTATTTCTTTCTCAGCAAACTCACGAACCTGCTTCCGCAGCTCATGATGACTCTCTTTTAAATAAGGACTGTTCATTTTCTTTTCATTTATTTTATTCGTTATGCAGACTTCTGATTGTTAATCACCCGGATCAATTCCTGTCCGTCCTTGATTTGTTCTCCTTCCTCTACCTGTATCTTTTCAACCTGAACATCAGCTTCTGCCGTAATATTATTTTCAATTTTCATTGACTCTAAAACAAGCAATGTCTCTCCTACTTTCACCTGAGCACCTTCTTGTACATTGATTGAGACAACCCGCCCATAAACAGGAGAAATAACATTTCCCTGTGTTGTTGCTTTTATCTTGCGGGTTACCTCATCAGGGTTTGAATTCAGCACGTCAAAGCGTTTTAAGTCAAAATAAAATCCTTTGTACTGAACAACAGCATCCGTATTGTTTTGTTTAACTATTTTATATTTTTCTTGAACATTATTTATATAAATCGTGTAAAATTTGTCCTTATGCGTTGAATATCTTACAGATAAGAAAACATCACCAATCTGCAAATTAACCCTTTCCTTTTTCTTGTTTATCAAAACTGTATATTCAGTATCACCTAATTTAACAAGCATTCGTTTACGCAACCTCCAGAAACCAATTTTTTGCCAGACATTATCAGACTGACAATGAGGCAACAATTCATACGTAACAAAAAAAGCAATAAGCTTCTCAGCATCAATATTATTTTTTTCTTCCTTTAATCTATCTATAATTTCCGAAGTATGCTTTTCCAAATACTGAGTAGAAATATTGTTATCAATAAAATCCTGTTGCTTCAAAATAAACCGCAAAAACTGTTGATTGGTGGGTTTTCCGATGATTGTCAGCCTCTTGAGGTAATCATAAAGCTTATCAATAGCTGCCAGTCTGTTTTCCTCATGAGCTATTACCTTAGCTATCATGGGATCATAATCCGGACTGATATAAGCTTTTTGCAATAAGGCGGTATCCACACGTATATGGTTTTCTGGGGGCAATTCAACAACCTGCAGGCATCCCGGCGCAGGCTGATAATTCACTTCCGGATTTTCTGCATAAAGCCGGGCCTGAATAGCATGCCCATTCATTGGTATATCAGACTGTTTTAGTCCAATTTCCCGTCCTTCTGCTATATGTATCTGCATTTCCACAATATCCAAACCGGTAATCATTTCCGTTACAGGATGTTCCACCTGTATTCTGGTATTCATTTCCAGAAAATAGATATTCTCATCAGGATCAACTAAAAATTCTACTGTCCCGGCATTATAATATCCGATTTCACGCGCGAGCTTGATTGCGCTATCCGTAAGTTTCTTTCTCAAAGTCTCATCTACGGAAGGCGAAGGGGCTTCTTCCATTACTTTTTGGTGACGTCTTTGCAATGAACATTCCCGTTCATACAAATGGATCAGATTTCCGTGTTTATCTCCGAGTATTTGAACTTCAATATGTCTTGGCTCCCGGAAATAATGCTCAATATATACATTTTCATTCCCGAAATAATTTTTAGCTTCCCGGGCAGTCACCTCTAAAATGGACTCCAAATCCGCTGCTTCCTCCACAATACGCATTCCTTTGCCGCCACCCCCGGCAGAAGCCTTAACTAATAAAGGATAGGTCAGTTTATGTTTCTTTCTCAGGATCTCATCTTTATTTCCGGTTAACCCTTTTGAAATGTTGACCCCGGCCTTTTCAGCGAGTTCACGGCTCTTGATCTTATCCCCCATCATTCGGATCGCATATGATGAAGGACCAACAAACATTACATGATTGTTCTCACAAATTTCAGCAAACTTATCATTTTCAGATAAAAAACCATATCCGGGATGAACTGCGTCTACTTCAGATTGCCGGATTACGGTTTCTAGCTTATTCAGGTTTAAATAAGTGTCACTAAGATTACCTTCTCCTAAGGGGAAAGCTTCATCTGCAAGCTGAACATGAAGGGCATCATAATCGTTTGCGGCATAAACAGCCACCGTTTGGATTCCTAAACGGTTAGCCGTTTTCAAGATGCGCACAGCAATCTCCCCACGATTGGCAATCAATAACTTCCGGATCCTAACCATATTAATTTTCTTTGTTGGATAGTGTTGTCCAATCGGGTTTGCGTTTTTCAGCAAATGCTTTCATCCCTTCCTGTCCTTCCTCGCTAACCCGGGCAGAAGCAATCATATCAGCCGTAAAGTCTTCCATGTCGTCTATATTAAAATTATCGGACACCTTCCGCAGTAACCATTTTGTATTTTTCAATGAACCGGCTGCAGCAGACTGAATAGAATTCAACAATTCTTTCAACTGGTTTTCTAATACATCCTCAGTACCGATATAATTCACTAAACCTGCACGCAAAGCCTTATCAGCACTAAAAGGCAGGCCGGTTAGAAACATCTCACGGGCATAAAATTCACCGACACGACGCACAACAAAAGGTGAGATCGTAGCCGGTAATAAACCCAACTGGACCTCAGAAAAACGAAATGTAGTATTCGTCTCGGCCAGGCTAATATCGGATGCTGCTACTATTCCGTTGGCTCCTCCGAAACTCGCACCATGCACTAAAGTAATTACAGGAACCGGAAAGCTATAGATCATGTGAAACAATCTATAAAGTTGTTTGCTTTCCAGTTTATTTTCATTAAATGAATAATTTCTTACAGACTGCATCCAGTCAAGGTCTGCCCCGGCGCTAAACACCGAACCTTTTCCCCGGATAAGCAACACTTTAATCTCACTGTCTTTACGGAAATTGTCCATAGCCGCAAGCAGTTCTTCTATCATCTGTTCATGAAAAGCATTTCGCTTCTCAGGCCTTGCCAGATATAAGATAGCAAGACATTCATCTTTTTGTGTTTCAATATATTTATACATAACTATTACATTCTGAATACTCCATTTTTCATATCTTCCATTGGTTTATTTAATGCCATGGAAATTCCCATTGCCAATACGTTACGTGTTTCTGCCGGATCAATTATTCCATCATCCCAAATCCTGGATGTACTGTAATAAGCAGAACCCTCATATTCATATTGGCTTAATATTTCCTTCCGGATTTTTTCGATATCTGCCTCATCCGGTTGTTTTCCTTCTGCTTTCATTTGTTGTATTTTTACAGTAGTTAATACAGAAGCCGCCTGTTCACCGCCCATAACAGAAATCTTTGAATTAGGCCACATCAACAACAGGTTTGGATCATAAGCCCGGCCTGCCATAGCATAATTCCCGGCTCCGAATGATCCTCCAAAAATAACAGTAAATTTTGGGATATTGGCATTTGCTATGGCATGAATTAATTTAGCACCATGCTTAGCCAGTCCTTCATGTTCATATTTCTTTCCCACAACAAAGCCGGAGATGTTTTGCAAAAAGACCAATGGTATTTTTCTGCTTTGACATAATTCGACAAAATGAGCTCCTTTCATAGCCGACTCGGAATTAAAAACTCCATAATTTCCAATAATACCCACCGGATATCCCATGATATGAGCAAACCCTGTTACCAGTGTCGTTCCGTAATTCCGTTTAAACTCATGGAATTTGCTACCATCCACAATTCGCATAATAATTTCCTTTGGGTCAACAGATTTCTTTAAATCCAAAGGTGCAATACCATAAATCTCCTCTGCAGGATATAACGGCGCTTCGGAAGACTTTTTTTCAAGTTTATATTTTTCTTTGACTGGAATAGATTCAAACAGGTTCCGGCAAATTTCCAGGGCATGCTCGTCACTTTCAGCGATATGGTCGGCTACTCCTGAAACGGATGTATGCACTTCTGCCCCGCCCAGTTCTTCATTAGACACTTCTTCTCCGGTAGCGGCTTTCACCAGTGGCGGGCCTCCTATAAAAATAGTCCCCTGATTACGAACAATTATTGCTTCATCACTCATCGCCGGGACATAAGCTCCGCCGGCAGTACATGAACCCATTACAATTGCTATCTGATGCAGCCCCATAGCTGACATGCGCGCCTGGTTATAAAACAAACGTCCGAAATCTTCCTTATCAGGAAAAACCCGGGATTGCTCAGGTAAAAAGACACCTCCTGAGTCCACAAGATAAACAACTGGTAAATGGTTTTGCAAGGCGATCTCCTGGGCACGTACATGTTTTCGAATTGTCTCGCGGATATAAGTTCCGCCCTTCACTGTGGCATCATTAGCGATGATCACAGTTTCATGCCCATGAATAACACCTATTCCCGTAACAATTCCCGCTCCCAGAAATTTATTATCATACTGACCGTTAGCAGCCAGAGTTGACAACTCTAAAAAAGGCGTATTAGGGTCTATCAATAAATCAACACGCTCACGGGCCAGCAGCTTATTTCTATCTTTGTGCTTTTTCACAGCCTTTGGCGAGCCGCCGGCCATGACCCTATCCAGCCTGGCATAAAAATCATCAAGTATTTCTTCATATTTCTTTTTATTCTGAAGAAATTCTTCATTTGATGTATTTATTTTTGTTTTTATCTGATACACGATTACTCTATTTTAACAACAAAAAACAACAACTAACTGATTTTGTTTGAGGTTATTTCTGGTCTCCTTAAACAAACTACTTTTTCATGATAAAGATAAGCAGAAAAACTCAACTGGCAATATAAGCATTTACGCTTTATTACGTGAAAGATAAAAGATCATTACTCCAAGAATTAAAGTAACAATTCCGGCAATAGCTGCTAATGGTCTTTCTATCAAGGTATGAACAACCATCCATAAAGCAATCATCAGAAATATTAACGGGGTTACAGGGTAACCTGGCACTTTAAACTTGTTTTCCTTTTCAGGGAGTCTTTTCCTCAACACAAACACAGCTGCAACGGTGAGTCCGGAAACAAGACTTAAGGTAAATCCCACATAAACCAGAATTGTATCAAAGGCAAAAGTTACTACCATAATTATTGCAATAATCATTTGCAATAAGATAGCATAAACAGGCGCCCCTTTTGAGGTAACTTTGGATAATGCTTTAAACCATGGATAATCTTCACCAATAACCTGATAAACCCTCGGGCCTGCTATAATCATAGCGCTAAGTGTTGATAACAAAAAGAATGCAATCATTAGTGAAATAATATTGCCACCTTTACTACCAAATATTTCCGTAGCTACATAATGTCCGACTTCTACTTTACCGGAAATGGTATGGGCAGGAACAATAGTTAGAAAAAAATAATTCACAGCCATATACAAAACAAGCACAATGAACGTCCCGGTAAACAAAGCTATCGGCAGGTTTTTAGCCGGCTTTTTCAGTTCTCCGGCAATATATGAGGTTGCATTCCATCCGGAGTAGGCATACATAACAAAAACTAATCCAACGGCAAATGCAGGACTGAAAACGGCCTCCGGCTGAAATCCGTTACTCATACTATTTAAACTTTTCCCCGGCGACAGCCAAAGGCCTCCGGCAATAAATAAGAGTATCAACAGCACTTTCATTGCCGTAATGACGTTTTGCACCTGTCCTCCGGCTTTCACATTCCAAAGGTGCAAACCGGAGAATAAAAGTATAGCCCCAATTGCAAGCATTATCACGGGTAAAGAATCAAAAGCGCTGTTCAGGTATTCAGCAAATGCAATACTAACTGCCGCAACAGGAGCAGAAAACCCGACGATCAAAGAAATCCAGCCGGCAAGAAAACCGGCTATGGGATGAATTAATTGGCTTAAATAATGATACTCTCCTCCACTTCGGGGCAAATTAGCTCCGATTTCTCCATAAGTTAATGCTCCGCTTAATGCAAAAATTCCTCCTACAAACCATAATAACAAAACAGACAAGGAACTTTGCATTTCTTCCACCAAAAATCCGGTGGTTGTAAACAAGCCTGTTCCAATCATATTAGCAATAACAAGAGAGGTAGCGGTTACAAGACCAAATACCCGCTTATTCGTTTTCATGTTATTACCTTGTACCTTCATAAAGATTTCAAAAGATTGGAATTATCCAAAAAGAGTCGGTCAATACTGTGGATTATCAGAGTAATAAGGAACAATCGTTTATTTTAATTGTATAAAAAACATATTTCTGTTCATTCACTCATCCGGGTGTATCATAGGAACAAATCGCACCCCGGTAATTACTTTTTCACTAATATCCCCTTGTTTGTCTTTGGTAACGACTTTTAGCGTTTGTGCATGCTTACCCACGGGCAGCACCATTTTTCCGTCAACAGCAAGCTGCTCGATCAGTTCTTCGGGGATCTCTTCCGGTGCAGCGGTAACAATAATACGATCAAAAGGAGCGTGCTCCGGCCAACCTTTGTAGCCATTACCATGACGTACATGAACGTTATCATAACCCATTTTATCAACACGTTGTGTTGCCTCCCGGGCAAGTTCCTCAACAATTTCGATTGTATATACTTCAGAAGCCATCTGAGAAAGAATTGCAGCCTGATAAGCCGATCCGGTACCAATTTCTAACACTTTTTCATCTCCCTGCAGGTCTAATTTATCAGTCATCAAAGCAACAATGTATGGCTGCGAAATTGTTTGTCCGTGACCGATAGGCAGAGGGCCATCCTTATAAGCTGCATGCTCGTATTTTTCCGGCACAAATTTATGCCGTGGTGTATTTCTGATCGCCTCTAATAAGCGTTCATCTGTAATTCCTCTTGCCTTAATTTGCTCTTCAATCATTTGATTAAGTTTTGATTTCCACCACTCTTCATCCTGAAAAACAGTAACATCATGTTCTTTAGACGATAAATTACGATTAACTATTTGGTCTGCCGGGACATGGGTTTCCGGATAACTTCCGGATGATAGTATAATTCCGGCAAAGACAATTAGTACAACTGACCTAATGTGTATCATAATATTCCGGATGATTTTAACTTTATCTTTCTTTTAATGTAAC
>JBNJGZ010000084.1:0-8841 GCA_051748065.1 Bacteroidota bacterium | reverse complement strand
CGAATAAGAATATACTCAATCCGCGTTAATTGGTGTGTAATTAGCGCAATTAGCGGACAAACAACGAACACAGAACACGGAACAACAAACAACAATTTAGACATATGAACCTAGTTTTATTTGATGACCATTTAATCCGCCAGCAGTTAAAACCCTTAACGTTGACACGTCCTATTGCAGAACTCCGGGCAGGAATTCTGACATTACGCGAAAAAGCAGAGGCTCATCTTAATTTGAAAGCCTCCTGGCTTACCGACCATTATTTGCAAAAAAAGTTTCCAGTGTCAGAAGGCAATGATTATCTGCTTGTAAATTCGTCAACCGTGATCACACCTACACTGGGTAAAGCAATTCGCCAACTCAACCACGGGGAAAAGCTTCAATATAAAGAAAAAAACATAGCTATACGCTGCAGGGATATTGACATGCACGATTTCTCTAAAACAATATCCTTTGATCAGGAGGATGTCCTGTTTATTGAAAACCCATGGGACTTGTTCAGTAAAAATGAGCAACTGATAAGAGAAGATTTCTATTTTCTGACTAAAGACCGCGAATCGAAACCTTTAAGTAAAACAAATATTATTACGGGTGACGGAGATATATTCATTGAAGAAAATGCACATGTAGAGGGAGCTTTTATAAATGCTTCCAAAGGGCCTGTGTATATTGGAAAAAAGGCCGAAGTAATGGAAGGTGCTAAAATCAGAGGACCTTTTGCCATGTGCGAGCATTCGGTTTTAAAAATGGATGCTAAGATTTACGGAGCAACAACACTTGGTCCTTACACCAAGATAGGCGGTGAAGTAAACAACTGTATGTTTCTGGGATACTCCAACAAAGCTCATGACGGATTCCTGGGGAACTCTGTTATTGGCGAATGGTGCAACCTGGGAGCTGACACCAATAACTCCAACCTGAAAAACACCTATGATGAAATTAAGTTATGGAGCTATCCTGAAAAACGCTTTATCAACACCGGACTGCAGTTTTGCGGATTAATAATGGGCGATCATTCAAAATGCGGCATTAATACAATGTTTAATACCGGAACCGTTATTGGCGTGAATGTCAACATTTTTGGCACCGGTTTTCCCCGGAATTTTATTCCCTCATTTTCCTGGGGCGGAGCTCATGGCTTTAAAAAATATAAGCTCAATAAAGCCTTCCAGGTAGCAAACTCAGTAATGAGCCGCAGGGGAATTGAATTAGATGAAACAGAGAAAGATATTCTCACCCACATTTATGAATTAGAACAAGGTTTATCGTAGTTTGGCATTTTTATTGACTACCATTATCCCGGTACTTATAAAGTAAGTTCCATTATCAACATTAATTGTTTTATATTTAAACAATTATGTAGTCTCGGATTGAATTAAACTGAATTAATTCCTCCGGAATATAAATTATTAATGACAAATTGACACAAAAAATATGAGTGCATTCGAAAAAGATAATATCACATTTCAAGATGTAGAAGGACAAGAAACGGAGATGATACCTCTATTATCATCAGAAGAAGAAGATCAGTTAAACAAGGAACCTGTTCCGGAAGACATGCCAATTCTGCCTTTAAGAAACAATGTTTTATTTCCGGGAGTCGTAATTCCAATTACAGTAGGGCGAGATAAATCCATTCAACTCATCAAAGACACCTATAATCAGGGCGATAAAACCATTGGAGTTGTAGCCCAAAAAGATGTGAATATTGAAGACCCTGAAGAAAAAGACCTCAACCGGGTAGGAACAGTAGCCCGTATTTTGAAAGTGCTTCAGATGCCTGATGGAAACACAACTGCCATCATTCAAGGAAAGAAGCGTTTTAAAATACAGGAAATCACACAAAAAGAACCTTATTTCCGGGCTAAAGGCGAAGAATATGAGGAAAGCTATATCAGCAAAAGCGATGAGGAGTTTAATGCGTTGATCGATTCACTGCGTGATCTGTCTTTAGACATCATCAAAAAATCACCCAATCTTCCGTCGGATGCTTCTTTCGCTATAAAAAATATTGAAAGCCCGACTTTTCTGGTCAACTTTGTAGCCTCCAACCTGAGTACAGATGTACAACAGAAGCAAAAATACCTGGAAACATCCGATATCTTTCAACGTGCTTCCGATGTTTTGGAAGTGCTCTCGAACGAGCTGCAGAAACAAGAACTCAAAAATAAGATCCAGGATAAAGTTAAAACAGACCTTGACAAACAACAACGGGATTATTTTCTTAATCAACAGCTAAAGACAATTCAGGAAGAGCTTGGCGGTAATCCCAACGAACAAGCTATAAACGAACTCAAGAAAAAAGCAGAAAATAAGGATTGGCCACAAGAAGCCAAAGAAGCTTTTGAAAAAGAAGTAGCGAAATTGAATCGAATGAATCCGGCGGTTCCGGAATACTCTATCCAGCTTAACTACCTGGAATTTATGACTGATCTGCCCTGGAATGAAATTTCCGATGACAATCTTAAATTAAAACAAGCGGAAAAAGTTCTGGATGAAGACCATTATGGACTTGAAAAAGTGAAAGAACGTATTTTAGAACATTTAGCTGTTCTTAAGCTAAAACAGAATAATGAATCTCCAATTCTTTGTCTTGTAGGACCTCCCGGAGTTGGCAAAACATCACTGGGGCGTTCTGTAGCCCGTGCTTTAAACCGGTCTTATGTCAGAATGTCATTAGGCGGCCTGCGTGACGAGGCTGAAATACGTGGTCACAGAAAAACATACATAGGTGCCATGCCGGGGCGTATCATGTCGAACATCAAAAAGGCAAAAACCTCGAATCCGGTGTTTGTACTTGACGAAATAGACAAAGTAAGTGGCAATACGATTAGCGGAGACCCCTCTTCTGCCCTACTTGAAGTTCTTGATCCTGAGCAGAACAACGAATTTTACGACAATTATCTGGAAATCAATTACGATCTTTCCAGAGTCCTGTTCATTGCTACTGCCAACACACTGAGTTCTGTACATCCGGCTTTACGTGACAGACTGGAGGTTATTGATATCAGTGGATATTTGGTTGAGGAAAAAGTCGAAATATGCAAAAGACATCTTATTCCCAAACAATTGGAAAGACATGGGGTTAAGAAAAATCAGGTCACTTTTCGTAAAAATATTATTGAAAGAATAATTGAAGGCTACACACGCGAAGCCGGTGTAAGAATGCTGGAAAAACATGTGGCTTCAGTTATCCGGAGCAAAGCTAAATATATTGCAACCGGCGAAGACTATAATAAAGTAGTCAGTAAAGAGGACCTTACCCGTATTTTAGGGCCGAGAAAGATCAGCCGCAATGAAGCCATTCAAATTGAAACTCCGGGTGTAGTGACAGGATTAGCCTGGACAGCATTTGGCGGAGAAATTCTCTTTGTAGAGTCAAGCCTTAGCCGCGGTAAAGGAAATCTAACTCTTACCGGAAACCTTGGGACTGTAATGAAAGAGTCGGCTAATCTCGCTTTTGAATATTTGAAGTCACATACAGAGGAACTGGATATAAACCCTGATATCTTTAAATACTGGAATGTTCATATTCATGTTCCTGAAGGTGCCACACCTAAAGACGGGCCTTCGGCCGGCGTTACAATATTTACTGCCCTGGCTTCCATATTTACGCAACGGAAGATTAAAACCAAAACAGCCATGACCGGTGAAATTACTTTACGGGGTAAAGTGTTGCCGGTAGGTGGTATTAAAGAAAAAATCCTGGCAGCCAAACGGGCTAAGATCACGGATATCATCATTTCAAGCGAAAATGAAAAAGATATTAATGATATCCCGGAAAAATATATCAAAGGCCTGAAGTTTCATTATGTGGATGAAATGATTGAAGTAGTCGATCTTGCTTTACACAAAAACAAAGTAAAAGATGCAATGAAACTAGATAGGCCTGTGCTGGAAAAAAATCAACAGCAGGTTGCAGAATAAAAAGAAGCAACAAAAAAACTGAAAGTATTTTCGCTTTCACTATCGCTTCCATTTTTACAAGATGAATATAAAAACAGCATTTTTTAAGTTTAAAATGCTGTTTTATTTTTATCGACCTGCCGTATTCATCAATACAATTGATCGCTCTATTGTGCATTATAATTGCCATAAGCACAAATAAACACCCCCTGTTAATTACTTTTAAAAAAAATATCGAAACAGTCATTAATTCTCCTAAATTTGCGGAGGTCAAAAAACAGTTAAATCATATAAAATAAATGATATGATATCATTGATTTTATCAGCAGCTACGCGCATACTGCTTCCGGTTTTAATGATTTTTTCAATATTTATTTTATTACGGGGTCACCATGAACCCGGAGGAGGTTTTGTCGGTGGCCTGGTAGCAGCAGCAGCATTTGCTCTATATACAATCAGTAATGGAGTTTCGCATGCACGGAAAATATTTCCTCTTAAGCCCAACATTATTTTAATTGCCGGGCTCAGCACTTCATTGCTCAGCGGATTATTATCAATATTCACAGGTAAAGCTCCATTTACGGGCTTATGGTCAAATTTTGATATTCCTATTATCGGGCATTTAAGCACACCTTTTATGTTTGATATAGGAGTCTATCTCGTTGTTATCGGAGTGGCAACAAGTATAATATTCACCCTAAAATTGAAAGAATAATATGGAATCACTTTTAGCTATTCTAATAGGAGGATTATTTGCAGCAGCAGTATACATGCTTTTACGCCGAAGCATCATCAAGCTTATCATTGGTTTGATATTGATTTCACATGCTTGTAACCTGCTGATTTTTACTATAGGTGGTATTATTAGAGGTAAAGCTCCTTTAATAAATGAAGGAGAAAAACATATTTCGGGATTGGCTGCCGACCCATTACCACAAGCTCTTGTTTTAACAGCTATTGTAATTGGCTTTGGTATTATTGCCTTTACAATTGTTCTTTTGGAGCAGGTTTTTAAAACTACAGGCATTAGTGATACGGATGATTTAATAAATAGTGATAAGTAATTCAATTCGAGCAAGGTTATGAATGTTTTTATTATAATTCCCGTTCTCTTTCCTTTATTAATGGGCATATTAACATTGATGTTATGGAGACAAAAGAAAGCCCAGGAAATTGTAAATCTTTCCGGGTCTATCCTTCAAATGCTAATCTCTTTCGGTGTATTATACATTGTATTAAATAATGGCATACAATCACTTCAGATCGGAGGTTGGGAAGCTCCGTTTGGTATTAGTTTCGTTGCTGATACCTTTAGTGCTGTTATGGTAGTGATAACAGGTATCATGGGATTTGCCGTAGCTCTTTATTCCATCTCTTACATGTTAAAAAGCAAGGTAACCTGCGACATGTTAAAAGGCCAGTTTCAATTCGCCTATTATCCTCTGTTAAATATCATGTATATGGGCATTAACGGCGCTTTCCTTACGGGCGACTTGTTCAATATGTATGTTTGGTTTGAAGTGATGCTTATCTCTTCCTTTGTATTGCTTTCTTTAGGCGGATCAAAATTACAAATCGAAGGTACATTCAAATATGTTACTATTAACCTTATCGCGTCCGCATTTTTTCTGGTGGGTGTCGGTTTGTTGTATTCAATGACGGGCACATTAAACATGGCTCATCTGGCAGAAATAATTCCAACTGTTGAAAACCAGGGCATGCTTACGGTAATTTCCCTGTTATTTTTAATATGTTTTGGCGTTAAAGCAGCTATTTTCCCGTTATTCTTTTGGCTACCGGCTTCTTATCATACACCCCCTATCAGTATTTCAGCTATTTTTGCCGGCATGCTTACAAAAGTAGGCGTCTACTCACTTATGCGGGTATTTACCCTGCTTTTTATCGGAAATGTAGCATATACCCATACCATAATTTTATGGATATCCGGATTCACCATGGTTGTAGGCGTACTGGGAGCTGCATCACAATATGATATGCGCCGCATATTATCGTTTCATATTATTAGCCAGATTGGATATATGATCCTGGGATTAGCCCTTTTCACTCCGTTAGCAATAGCCGGAGGTGTATTTTATATCATGCACCATATCATTGTAAAAGCTAACTTGTTTTTAGTTAGCGGTATAGCTAACAAAATTAAAGGGAATTATGATGTACGAAAAATCGGAGGCCTGTTAAATTCCTATCCACTACTCGCTTTATTGTTTTTAATTCCGGCCTTGTCTCTGGCCGGTATGCCCCCGTTATCAGGTTTCTGGTCTAAGTTTTTTGTGATTAAGGCAGCCCTGGAAGACCATAACTACATTATTAGTATTGTTGCTCTGGCTGTTGGCTTGCTTACACTTTTCTCCATGATGAAAATTTGGAATGAAGCTTTTTGGAAAGATGACCCCAATCCTAAGCATAAAAAAGAAAAAATGGCCTGGGTTAAGTTATTTAATAAAGATTTTATCTTTATGGTTATTCCTGTAGCTTTTTTAGCCGGCATTACACTGACTATAGGTTTCTTTCCCGAGCCTTTTTTTAATGTAGCTGAAAAAGCCGCAATGGAACTGATGAATCCTGAAATATACATTAAAGCTGTTTTAGGTGAGAAAATAAATTGAAAATAAATATATTTACATTAGTTTAAAATAAAGTTTTTAACGAATCAAAAATATAAAGCAATGAGAAACTTTATATACAATATATTCTTAGCATTTATCTGGATTGCTTTGACGATGAAATTCAGTTTAACAAACGTTATTTTTGGATTTGTTTTGGGGTATCTCATTCTTTGGTTCGCAAAAAGAAAAGAATCTGAAAACAAATACTTTAAACGAATACCAAAGTTTTTAAATTATATTTTTTACTTTGTCTCAGAAGTTATAAAAGGTAGCATGAGAATTGGTTATGAGATCATAACACCGGATCATAAAATGAATCCGGGAATTATTGCTGTTCCTTTGGATGCTAAAAGCGATGTGGAAATCACCCTGCTGGCTAATTCTATTACGCTAACACCGGGAACGATCAGTATTGCTGTGTCTGATGACAGAAAAATCCTGTATGTTTATAATATGTATTTAAATAAAGACCCTGAAAAGTCTATTCAGGAAATAAAAAATGGTCTGGAACGCAAATTACTGGAGGTATTACGATGAATTTTTCAAACGTTATTCTTTATTTTATTCTTCCTGTATTGAGCCTGTCAATGCTGCTGATATTTATCCGCCTTTTCAAAGGGCCAACACTCATGGATAAAGTAATAGCACTGGATCTGTTAGTTATTGTTGCAATAGGCTCATTTGCCGGTTACGGCATTTTACATGATGAAGTTGTCATTGTGGACATAGCACTGATCTTGGCAATACTGGCATTTTTAAGCACTATTGCTTTTACTTACTATTATGAAAAAGGGGATTATCAGATTAACAAACAGAGTTCAAACAACCCTTTAAATAACAACGATACTAAAGATGCAGATAATTGTAATAAAAACAAAACAGAAGACTCAAACGCAAACAACGAATAATGTATAGCTCATTACACAATATTTTTTTGATGTTAAGCTAGTTTATAAGGCTACCAAATACCATAAAACATTATAGACCTATGAAAGAATATATAATTTTATTTTTCCTGATTTTAGGCACTTTATTCATTCTCACAGCAGCTATAGGATTACTTAAAATGCCTGATGTATTCCTAAGAATGTCAGCAAGTACAATAGCTGCAACTTTTGGAGTTGCATCCATGTTAATAGCCGTTGCCATTCATTTTGGGTCTGTACGAATAACAATACACGTAACAGGAATTATTGTTTTTCTGATCCTAACAGTCCCGGTAGGTGCACACATGATGGCCAGGGCTTCACATATAATTGGTTTACCTATGTGGCATAAGACAAACCGGAATGATCTGAAGGGAAAATATAAACCAGATTGTCATGGGTTTAGAAGTCTATCAGAAGATAAAAAAAAGGAAGATGACAAGGAAGCAAATCAAAATCAAAACACAATTTAACATTCGAAAATAATCATTAATCATGTTGGCAGTTATTCTAATCGGTTTTTTATCAGCGATTTTAGCACCATTAGTACATCGTTACCTTCCGAAAGTATCCGGAGTTTTACTTTCTTTAGTGCCGGCAGGCATTTTTGTTTATTTAGTCAGCTTATTGCATCTGGTAAGCGGCGGTAATTCATCTATTGTTAATTATAAGTGGTTCCCTTCGTTTAATATAAACCTTAACTTTTTTATTGATGGGCTAAGTCTTACTTTTGCACTAATTATTAGTGGCATCGGAGCTATTATCGTACTTTACAGCAGTGGTTATTTAAAAGGACACAAAAAATTAGGCCGTTTTTATGGTTATTTGCTGTTTTTCATGACTTCCATGCTGGGAGTTGTATTATCAGATAACATTCTTACACTTTTTATATTCTGGGAGCTAACAAGCATCAGCTCCTATCTGCTAATCGGATTTAACCATGAGCAACCGCGCTCGCGCTATGCTGCTTTGCAAGCATTACTAATTACAGGAGGTGGCGGGCTTGCTATGTTAGCCGGACTTATCCTGCTGGGGAATATTACAGGTACCTATACCTTGTCTGAGATGCTTTCGATGAATGAAACTGTTATCAGTCATTACCTTTATATTCCCGTGCTCATTTTGATATTGTTAGGGGCTTTCACAAAATCAGCCCAGGCTCCTTTTCACATCTGGTTGCCCAATGCTATGGAAGCGCCTACGCCTGTCAGTGCTTATCTGCACTCTGCAACTATGGTAAAAGCCGGTGTATTTTTACTGGCGCGTTTAAACCCTGTATTATCAGGCCCTGACGTTTGGCATGTCACATTGCTTGCCTTTGGCGGAGTTACGATGCTCATGAGTGCAGCAATGGCAATCGGGCAAAATGATTTGAAAAAAAT
>JBNJGZ010000083.1:2057-8900 GCA_051748065.1 Bacteroidota bacterium | reverse complement strand
ACTTGCCTCTAAACTGATAAATTTCATTAATATAAAAATAGCTCGCAAAATCATTCGCTAATGCATGAAATTTCACTAATTTTGATGCATATTTAAAATCTTATGGCTGAATTAATGATAACAGCTTTTATACAAATCAGAATACTGGATATCATAGATATTCTTTTGGTAGCCTATCTGCTGTACGCTTTGTATAATTTAATCAAAGGAACAGCAGCCATAAATATTTTCGTTGGTATTATATCGTTTTATCTCATCTGGCAGATTGTTAAAGCTGCGCAGATGGAGTTACTCAGCGAAATCCTCGGCAAATTTATCAGTGTAGGGGTTTTAGCTGTAATAATTGTGTTTCAGCAGGAAATACGGAAATTTCTATTGCTCATGGGAACACCGAATTTTATCAACAGGAAATCTCATGGCTTATTTTTCTGGCGCACAAGTAGTGACAACAAAGATAATTTGAATGTAGATGTGGTAATCAGTGCCTGTCAGCAGATGGCTAACCAAAAGATAGGTGCATTAATTGTCATTGCACATAAACACGAACTGGAAGAGATTCAACAAACCGGTATTTACATGGATGCCGAAATATCTTCTCAACTGATTGTCACCACATTTTACGGAGATAATCCATTGCATGACGGGGCTATCATCATCCACAACAATCGCATCCAGGCTGCACGCTGTATTCTTCCGGTTTCCAAACGTACTGATTTTCCGTCTATTTATGGATTAAGACACAGAGCAGCTTTAGGTGTGACAGAACAAACTGATGCCAGTGCCATTATTGTTTCCGAACAAACCGGCCAAATTGCCTACGCCCATAGGGGTAAACTAACACCAAATTTAAAGGCAGAGGTGTTAAAATCAATCCTGGAAAAAGAATACAAGAAAGATTAATCGATTGAAATAACAAATATTTTGTTAAGAAACGGAAGCTGTATCAACTTCTTCATTTTCCTCATTTCCTTCATTTTTCTTTTCAAATTCGTCTATCAAATCCTGCAGGCTTTTGCCCAAATTATCTAACAAATGTTGTGCATCACGGGCATATTCATTATCAGGATAATTTTCAATTAATTTGCGGTAATTTTCTGCTGCTTTTTCCGGATTGTCCAGATTATCTTCAAATATAATGCCTTTGAGCAACAATACCCTGGCTGTTTCCTCAGAACCTTCGTAGTCTTCTTCTATCTGACTCAGCATATCCAGTCCGTCTTCATAATTTCCTAAAGCCACTTCTACCCTTGCCGCTTTAAACATATAATCCAGCGCTAAAGAATCTTCTGGGTTATTTTCAGCATACTTTACATATTTATCAATTAGTATCCTGGCACTATCCTTATTCATTGATTCTTTCGGATTGTCAAAAAGATTACTTTCGATTTCATCAATTTCATTCTTTAATGACTTTTGGTCTGAGGTACATGATCCAAGGATCATCACAGCAATTGCTGTAATCAGAATTAGATTTAAATTACGCATATTTATCATTTTTATTTAGCAGTTTTTTTCTTCTTAAGGCTAGGGTACACCATTTTATATCCCGGATCCACTTTTCCGTAGGCGATATCTTTTAGTTTTCCCCGAATCAATGTCTTTCTGAGTGTGCTCAATCTGTCCGGGAATAGAATGCCTTCAATATGATCATATTCGTGTTGGATAATACGCGCTATCATCCCTGAATATTTCTCATCATGAAAATTCCAGTTTTCATCATAATATTTTATGTGAACTTCACCCGGCCGCGTAACTTCTTCATGAATACCGGGTATGCTCAGACATCCTTCTTCCATATTCAGCTCTTCTCCCCTTTTGTCCACAATTTCAGCATTAATAAATACTTTCTTAAAATCCTTTGCTTCGGGAATATCCTTTTCATAGGGAGTAGCATCAATCAAAAACAAACGGATAGGAAGATTAACCTGCGGAGCTGCAAGCCCTATTCCATTGGCATAATGCATAGTCTCAAACATATTCTCGATCAACTGATCGAGGTTTTCATAATTTTGGTCTATATCTTCGGCTTTCTTCCGAAGTGTGGGATGTCCATAAGCTGTAACTGGTAATATCATAATGCCTTACATTAAAATTTTCTGTCCGGTTTTTCCATATAGCTTTGCAAAATAATCGTAGCACTTACTGCGTCTATTCTGCCTTTATCCTGCCGGTCTTTCTTTTTTGTTCCTCCCTGGATCATAGCATCCAGCGCCATTTTTGAGGTAAATCGCTCATCAACCCGCTCAACAGGTATCTCCGGAAACGTTTTCTTTAGTTTTTTTACAAATGGCTCTATAAATTCCGCAGACTCTGATGCACTGTTGTCCATTTGTTTAGCCTCTCCTACTACAACCCCTTCAACTTCTTCCTTGTTCACATAATCTTTCAAAAAAGTAAATATATCCTTTGAATGCACTGTGGTCAAGGAATTAGCAATAATTTTCCCGGGGTCTGTAACCGCAATCCCCACTCTTTTCCGTCCATAATCGATGGCAACTATCCTACCCATAATTTTATTTTTACAAATGTAATAAAAAAGCTCTATTATATAACAAACATCTATTATTCAATTTCTTACACTTTTACTTTTGAATAACTTCAAATTCGGTGCGGCGATTTTGCGCTCGCCCTTCTTCTGTATCATTATCAGCAATAGGCCGAGACTCTCCAAAACCTTTATAAGAAAGCCGGTCTTCTGAAATACCGTGCTTCACAAGATAGTCATAAACCGCTTTCGCCCGATTTTCCGACAACTCCTCATTATATGCCTCATCACCCTGGCTATCTGTATGCCCCTGAATACGAATATTCATCTCGGGATTATTATCCAATAAATTCACCAACCGGTCTAATTCCACTTTTGAAGAAGGCAACAATTCGTATTTATCATATTCAAAGAAAATATTATTAAGCACAACAGTTTCTCCCACCTCTATTGGCTTAAGAGGAATATCCTTTTTATAAGGTTCCGTTTGAGAATGCACACCTTTTAATTCAAACGTTTCCGAATAAAACAAATAGCCTTCTTTTTTTACATTCAACGCATAATTTTTATCTGTAGGTATAGACAGCAGAAATTCACCTGTACTCTCGTCAGAATGAGCATTTGTAATCACTTCTTCTGTTTCCAGATCAATCAGCTCGAAGCGGGCACGTAATTTCTTTTTGCTGTTTTGGTCAAAAACAATACCTTTCATGTATGTAACCGGCTCCGGCCGATGCTTTTGCGGCAAATCAAAAGAATAAATATCAAATCGTCCATATCCCTGAAGGCGATCAGTGGATATAAAAGCCAGATTTCCGGCAGCATTAACCTGCAAACCCAGTTCATCACGATGTGTATTGATAGGATACCCCAGATTTTGTGGTTCCTGCCATTCCCCGTCTTCCTGCTTTGCCATAAAAAAATCTAAACCACCCATTCCGGTATGTCCTGTTGAGGAAAAATAAAGTGTATTATTATCCGGGTGGATAAATGGATAATACTCATCCTTGCTGGTATTTACAGGTTTCCCCAGGTTTTCCGGCTCAGACCATTTTCCTTCGTCAATCATAGTGGTTTTCCAAATATCAGATTTTCCCTCTCCACCACTACGGGTAGAAACAAAATAGATGGTTTTATTATCGGAACCGATCGTAGGGTGTGAGTCCCATCGGCGGCTATTTACCGTTTTGCCCATATTTTCAGGCTTTGACCATTGCTCTCCTCTTTTATAGGAAATATATAAGTCACACCCACCATAGCTGTCAGAACGGTGACAAGCAGCAAAAACGAGAAAAGAACGGTCCGGAGAAATAAACATGGCCCCTTCATTACCGGAAGTATTGAACAAACGGCTCATTTTTCTTCGTTCATTCCATTGTGATGTATCACTATCCCGGCTGGCATAATAAAAATCTTCCACTTCTTTTTGTTCTTCACGACCGGCAAACGGTTGTTTAACAGTAAAAATAATAAACTGCTCATCAACACTCATCGAGTTGATATACTCATCATATTTCGAATTTATATTTCCCCCGAGATTTTCCGGCTCAAAAGGCACGGGGTTTTCCTTACTTTTTATGGCAAACCTGCAATTCCGTAGATAACGTTGATTTGCATTTAATAACCCGGTTTTCTCTCCATGTTTATTGTAATATTTTAGACTTTCAAGAGCTTCTTTATATTTTCCCTGTTCAAAATTTAGTTTCCCGATTTTAAAATGGGCCGGCAGGAAAAATTGCGGATTGATATCCACAGCTTCTTCATAAGATTTAATGGCCAGAGAATCATTTCCGTCTTCCTCCTGCATCTGAGCTAACATAATCCATGGCTCTACAAACTCATCGTCAATTCGAATTGCTTTACGCAACTCTTCTTTTGCTTCAGTGTTTTGATAGCGCCTGGCCAATTGCCGGGCAGACTCAAATTTTCGGATAGCCCTGTTTTTGTTCGTTGTATATTCTTTCCCGGGAGGGATTTGAACTGTATTACAAGAAACCAGTACCCCGATAAAAAATAAAAAGATAAGCTGTTTCGGCATAATTATTCAGGGTATATTTCCTTTTTATAGGCTTTCAACGTATTCATCAATAAAGAAACAATGGTCATGGGGCCAACACCACCCGGAACGGGAGTCATAAAAGATGCCTTTTTGGACACTTCGTCAAAGGCCACATCGCCTTTTAGCTTATACCCGGATTTTGTTTTATCCGATTTTTCACGATGAATACCTACATCAATCACTACAGCTCCTTCTTTAACCATATCGGCAGTAACGAATTCTTTTTTGCCCATGGCAGCAATGATGATATCTGCGGACTTGATATGCTCTTCCAGATTTTTGGTCCGGCTATGACACATCGTAACTGTTGCATTACCCGGGTTTGTCTTTCTGGACATCAGAATATTCATCGGCGTTCCCACGATATTGCTTCTTCCCAGAATAACACAATGTTTTCCTTCGGTTTCAATTTCATAACGCTTTAACAATTCCATAATGCCATTTGGTGTAGCCGGCAAATAGGCTGGCAAGCCGGTCATCATACGCCCAAGATTGACAGGATGAAAACCATCAACGTCTTTTTTCGGATCAACAGATTGAATAACTTTATCAGAGTCGATATGATCCGGGAGCGGTAACTGCACAATAAAGCCATCTACTTCCGGGTCTTTATTTAAGAAATCGACTGTTTTTAAAAGTTCTTCTTCACTTGTATCAGATTCTAAACGATAAACAGAAGATGTAAACCCGAGTTTTTTGGCATTTTTTTCTTTTGAGCTAACATACGTATCACTGGCCGGATCATTTCCAACCAAAACAGCCACCAGGTGAGGAGCTCTTTCATCGCTGTCAATAATGGCTGCTACCTCTTTTTTGAGTTCTTCTTTTATTTTATTTGCTGTAGCTTTTCCGTCAATAAGTTGCATAGATATAAGTTTTTAGTATATGATTAGCCTTTAAGATTAGGCATATTACCCATCATTCGTTTTGCTTTTTTGCCACTTGCCCCGGTCATGTTCTTCATCATTTTCCGGGTTTCGCCAAATTGCTTTATCAAGCGATTTACTTCTTGTATGCTTGTTCCGGAACCTTCAGCTATTCTGCGCCTGCGGCTGCCGTTAATTAATTTAGGGTTTTTTCTTTCTTCGGGCGTCATAGAATAAATAATGGCTTCTATGCCTTTAAACGCATCATCTTCAAGATCGACATTTTTCAGGGCTTTGCCCATTCCCGGAATCATCCCCATCAGGTCTTTGACATTTCCCATCTTTTTTATCTGCTTGATCTGGGAAAGGAAATCATCAAAGTCGAACTGGTTTTTTGATATTTTACTTTGCAGCTTTTGGGCCTGTTCCTGATCAAACTGATCTTGTGCTTTCTCAACCAGAGAAACAATATCACCCATACCCAGGATACGGTCTGACATTCTTTTCGGGTAAAAGACATCCAATCCTTCAACGGTTTCACCTGTACCGACAAACTTAATGGGCTTATTCACAACCTTACGAACAGTAAGAGCAGCACCGCCGCGGGTATCACCATCCATTTTTGTCAATACAACACCATCATAATCCAGCACATCGTTAAAAGTTTTGGCGGTATTTACAGCATCCTGACCTGTCATGGCATCAACAACAAACAGCGTTTCATGAGGCTTTACGGATTTATGCAGGTTGCTGATCTCATTCATCATCGCCTGATCAATAGCCAAACGACCGGCTGTGTCAATAACAACCACATCGTTGCCCATATTTTTGGCTTCATCTATAGCCTTTTTGGCAAGCTTAACAGGCTCCTTGTTGCCGTCTTCGGTGTATACCGGAACATCGATTTGTTCCCCAAGGACTTTTAACTGGTCAATAGCAGCCGGACGATAAACGTCACAGGCAGCTAAAAGCGGGGATTTTTTCCGTTTGTTCTTTAAATGATTCGCTAATTTTGCTGAGAATGTTGTCTTTCCGGAACCTTGCAGACCGGCAACTAAAATTACCGTTGGATTTCCTTCCAGAGATATATCCACACTTTCCTCACCCATTAATTTAGTGAGCTCATCGTGCATGATCTTCACCATTAACTGCCCGGGAGAAACAGCTGTAAGAACTCCCTGACCAAAGGCTTTCTCTTTTACATCATTCGTAAATTCTTTTGCGATCTTATAACTTACGTCAGCATCCAGTAAAGCTTTGCGTATTTCTTTAACAGTCTCGGCCACATTTATTTCTGTGATGTGACCCTGGCCTTTCATGACCTTAAATGCACTTTCTATCTTATCGGTTAAACTATCAAACATAGGTTTTTATCTTTATTTTAAGGTGTACAAAGTTAATGAAATTCTGTTTAATGAACTTACATAAAATAG
>JBNJGZ010000083.1:0-1957 GCA_051748065.1 Bacteroidota bacterium | reverse complement strand
ACCCCCATGAAAAACGATGATCTTGCACCACTATTAAGTCAACACAGCCATGAATTTGCTGTGGTCACACCTTTTGATTTAACACAAAAGAAACTTTGTTATCTGGATTTAAGCGATGAAAACAAAGAGCTTTCTGTTGAAAAAATTGCCGATAACAAAACCTTTTCCCGGTACATAAAAGAATTCATTGAGCGCCACAATGCAGATATAGCTATTGGCAAATACAATGAAGACCGCACCATCTACCGGAAAAGCGAACATTTTACTCCACAGGGTGAAGAACCGCGTTCTGTTCACTTAGGAACAGACCTCTGGCTTCCGGCAGAAACACCTGTCTCCGCCCCTCTTCAAGGAGTCATCCATAGCTTTCAGATCAACGATAATTACGGCGACTATGGACCAACAATCATCCTGGAACATGAACTGGAAAACACCAAATTTTATACACTTTATGGGCATTTAAACACCAATTCATTGAAAGGGATTTATGCAGGACAAAAGATTGAAAAAGGTGAAGAATTTTGCGCTTTAGGAAACCCTTCTGAAAACGGACAATGGCCGGCTCATCTTCATTTTCAGATAATTGCAGACATGATGGGGAATTCAGGCGATTTTCCGGGGGTTGCAAAAATTTCAGAACGGGAAAAATTTCTGCGTATTTGTCCCGATCCGGGCCTGATATTAGGTATTAACACAAAGGGCTAAAACCTTTTGAGTTGGCCCACTTCCGGAATTAATCACATTGCTGTAATTCCTTCACCTCTTCCGGATCAATTCCTTCTTCAACAGCTTTTTCGAAAAGCTCACAGGCTTTTTCGTTACGATCTAAATTTAAAAGGATTTTAGCTTTAATCATCATATATTACCAGACATTCAGGTTATTATGTATTACTTTTTAAGTACTTAAGGAGAATATTCCAGGATGAAACTTGCATTTTCAATCAATAGATATTATATTTCCCTTTCAAAACAAAAACTACTTTATGAGCAGTATTGAAGCAAAATATTTTGAAAAAAAAGAAAATAACAACGTAAGATGCAAGCTTTGTCCGCATGTATGCCTGATTGAGACGGGCGAATACGGCAAATGCAATGTGCGAAAAAATGTAGATGGCACGTTGATGGCAGAAACTTATGAACGGGCATCCTCCTTGGGAATGGACCCGGTAAGGAAAAAACCACTTTATCATTTTTATCCGAATAAAATGGTCCTTTCTGTCGGTTCTATAGGTTGCAATTTGTCGTGTGTTTTTTGCCAAAATTATAGCATCTCACAAATTTTACCTGAAGAAGGAAAAATGATGCCTCAACGCTCAGTTGAAAGCATTATAGCAGAGGCAAAAGGAATAAATAATAACCTGGGGATCGCTTTCACTTACAACGAACCGACGGTCTGGTATGAATTCATGTATGACATTGCACGCAAAGCAAAACAGGAAAACCTTAAAACGATGATGATCTCCAACGGCTTTATCAATAATAAACCTTTGGAAGATTTATTACCATACATGGATGCCTTTAATATTGATTTAAAAGCCTTTAACAACGAGTTTTACAAAAGGCTTTCAGGAGGCTCATTACCTCCTGTACTGGAAAGCATGAAGCTTATCCATCAACACCAGAAACATCTGGAGGTAACAAACCTGATCATTCCAGGGGAAAACGATGATCCCGCAGAGTTCGAAAACATGGTACAATGGATACGTTCAGAGCTTGGTAAAGACACAGTCCTACACATATCAAGATATTTCCCCGTTTACAGGATGAGTGTACCTCCGACGCCACAAGAAACCATTTATGAGCTAAAAGAAATTGCCCAAAAATATCTGGATAATGTGTATCTGGGCAACATTTGATCGTGCGTGTCCATAAATTCATCCTTCGGAATTATCGTTTTCTAAATACAAAAGCATAAATTAACAATTGTAAATCTGATATTTATGGACACTCTGACTTT
>JBNJGZ010000082.1:0-9299 GCA_051748065.1 Bacteroidota bacterium | reverse complement strand
TGTGTCGAAAAAATTGTCGCCATGGAGGTTTCATATGTGGATAATGAGCCGAACGTATTGAAACTTGTTAATGTTATTTTCTTTTAAATAAACTTTAGATTTATTATCTTTGTTGATAAAATAAGATACGTTAGTTTACCGATTATTAATAAACACAAATCAATCAATAATTTTCATTGAATTTTAAAAGATCAATGGATTAAAAATACAAACACTATGAAAAAGATAAAAGTAGCAATTAATGGCTTTGGCCGGATAGGCCGGGTTACTTATCGTGAAATAATGAACCGTGAGAATATCGACGTTGTTGCTATCAATGACCTCACGGATGCTGGCTTTCTTGCTCATTTATTAAAAAATGACTCTGTTCACCGCCGGTTAGATGTAGACATAAAAGCGGAGAAGGATCAGTTGATCGTAGGAGATAAAAAGCTCAAAGTTTTTTCGGAAAAAGACCCGGAAAACCTTCCCTGGAAGGATTTAGGGGTAGATGTCGTTATTGAAGCTACAGGTATTTTCCTGGATAAAGAAGGAGCTGGAAAACATCTTAAAGCAGGGGCCAAAAAAGTTCTCCTTTCTGCTCCTGCCAAAGGAGAAGGAATTGACTTTGTCGTGTTAGGTGTTAATGATCATATCCTTGACAAAAAAGATGATATCATTTCCAATTCCTCCTGCACAACCAATTGCGTAGCTCCTCTGGTCAAAGTGTTAAATGACACCTGGGGCATTGACAATGGGTTCCTCACAACAACTCATGCCTATACGGCAGACCAAAACATACAAGACGCTCCTCATAAAAAGGATATGCGCCGTGCACGTGCTGCTGCGGAGAATATTGTTCCTACATCCACAGGTGCTGCCAAAGCAGTAGTTAAGATCTTCCCGGAACTCGACGGAAAACTTGGTGGCTCTGCCATGCGGGTTCCCGTTATCGACGGTTCCCTGACCGAGCTTACCGTTCTGCTCAAAGAAGAAGTGTCCAAAGAAGAAATCAATAAAGCCTTTGAAAAAGCTTCCCGGGAACACATGAAAGGTATTTTACAATATACTGACGAACCACTGGTTTCCACAGATATTATCGGAAATAAACATTCTTCCATCTTCGATTCCCAACTTACTTCCGTAAACGGTGACCGCGGAAAACTGGTAAAGGTTGTTAGCTGGTATGATAACGAATACGGCTACTCCACCCGTATGGTTGATCTGGTAGAAAAAATAATGCAGTAACCAATTCCGAATTTTCAAAATATCATCAGGCCAATGATCTTGAATGTCATTGGCCTTTTGTATTTTTACAACCAAACCAAAATTACTTTTTTCATGAAAGTACTTTTTCTGGATACGGTACATCCGCTTATTCAAAAAGAATTAGAAAATGCAGGCTTCATTTGCGAACAATGGAACCAGCAACAGTCAATTGAAGAAATTGCTGCTGATTATACCGGTTTCATTGTCCGGAGTAAGATAAAAATTACAAAATCTGTTTTAGATGCCTCACCCAACCTGAAATTTATTGGACGCGTGGGTGCAGGGCTGGAAAACATTGACCTGGAATATGCTGAACAGAAAGGAGTAAACGTTTTCAATTCTCCCGAAGGAAACCGCGATGCTGTAGGAGAGCATGCTTTAGGTATGTTGCTGGCATTGCTCAATAATATGTTGGTTGCGGACCCGCAAGTGCGCCGGGGTATTTGGAAACGAGAAGAAAACAGGGGTACCGAAATTAAAGGAAAAACCGTCGGAATAATCGGATATGGAAACATGGGTTCTGCTTTTGCTGAAAAGCTTGCCGGACTTGGTTGCAAAATAATTGCTTATGACAAACACAAAAAGGGATTCGGCAATGATTTTGTAAAAGAAGTTGGTTACCCCGAAATTTTCAGCGAAACGGATATCCTGAGCCTTCATGTTCCGCTAACAGAAGAAACCCGTATGCTGGTTGATGAAAATTACCTGTCGAAGTTTGAAAAACCCGTTTGGCTGATCAACACTTCCCGCGGACCCGTTTTAGATACATCAGCCTTATTAAAAGCAATTGAAAATGAAAAGGTAAAAGGTGCTGCACTGGATGTTATTGAGTATGAATCCTTTTCATTTGAAAATTTGGCATTTGATGAACTGCCGGGAACATTTCAGCAGCTTGCCATGAATAATCATGTTATTCTCAGCCCGCATGTTGCCGGCTGGACTCATGAGTCCAAATATAAACTCGCCAGGATACTCACAAATAAAATCCTGAAAAGTATGAACAAGTAACATACCGGAACTATTCCTCTACTTCGACTTTTAAAATCCGGTTAATTTCTTTGTTTTTTCCTTCAGATTCCAGAAAAACATTCTGTTTCTCGTGTGTAACAATAATATCAATGCCTTCTAAGTCTTCTGAGTTTTCATCAAAAACTTCCTGTCCTTCATATCCTCCATATATCCTGTACTTATGCTCCCGGTCTTGTTCATCTTGCATTACAAAATATTTTTCATCCTCATTTTTCTGTATTTGAACAAAAGAGCCTTTAATCTTATTATCCGGCAGATTTTCCGGCTTCTCTTCTACTTCCAGGTTTTCTGATTTAACATTGGTTATAGCGCCATAAACCCACATTTCGCGATTATTGTATTCCACTTTGTACCAATAATCCACCATATCGGAGATCTTAGCCTTTTCGCCACGTTTTAAAATTGTTGCTTCGGCACCTGAGTCAAGCTGCATAATCACATTATCGCCAATTTTTGGCTGTGTGCGCATATTCACATTTTCCCCGGTTATTACCAGGGTTTCTCCGGGCTCAGGCAAAGCTTTTGCCGGTTGTTTCTCTTCTTTGGTTTGTAGCGTATCTTTTGTTTTGCTTTCCTGATCGTCTGATTGGGAAGCATTGTTCCCACAACTCCACAGTAAAAATAGTATACTTAGCAACCCGAATACTCTTAGTGTCATAATGCAAAATTTTAAGTGATTATTTGCACTAAAAGTAAAGCTTTTTAATTAAAATTCCAAATATTAATTCTGCTTATTTTGAGGGTAATTTTATCTTCTGAAATTTGCAGATCATCCGGTAACTATGAACTTATTGAATAACGCAATATCTTTAAACATATTTGATTTAGTATCATATACATCAGGCAGCATTACGCTGTCTGGTCTTATTAATCATCTTTTTACCTTCTCCCACGGGACAAACAGTACACCACGAGCGTGGTTTATATAAAATACCCAGAAAAACGGCCGCGAGTGTTGAAACGGTGCACATGCCAACAAAAACAATTTCCACCTGCCCATTAGTTATAATTAAACGGGTTATCAACATTCCCATGAAAACACCCAGAATGATCTTACGTGTTAAAGGTTTGGTGAGGAAACGCGGCATTTTTTTATACAAACTAAAAGGACCAACGACCGTATTTAAAAAACTCCTGCGCGGGCATAAAGCTTTACAACTGTTTTTCCTGTAAAATAATGGTGACATCAATATCAGCATTGCAAAGACTAATGCTATATATCCCATAAAATTTATCCAATGCCCTGCAATACAAATGGATAAAAGTAATCCGCTAAAAAAATATTCTTTATTCCGTTTCATCATGCAATGTTTTTGTATTCAGCAGTTACTTTGACAATTTACAGCTAAATTTCTTGCGTGCAATTTGCATTCAATTTTTTTTAGAATTTTTAAGAAACCTAATCTCCATTTATCTGTTATCCTTTCTAACAAACACTAAAAAACTTATTATGAAGATATTAGTCACCGGCGGAAGCGGTTTCATCGCTTCTCATATCATTTCGCTTCTTCTAAAAGACGGGCATCATGTTGTAACAACAGTTCGCAACATGAACGATAAAGAAAAGATCAGTCATTTGGAAGAATTAGCCAAAGAAGACACATATACGTTAGACCTTGCCGAGGCCGATCTACTGCAAGAAGGATCATTCAAAGCTCCTATGCAGGATTGTGATGTAGTAATCCATACGGCATCCCCTTTTAAAATCAGCGGCATCAAGAATGCAAAAGAGCAATTGATTAACCCGGCAGTGAAAGGCACAGAAAATGTTTTAAAAGCTGTAAATCAAACGCCATCAGTAAAAAAAGTCGTCCTTACATCTTCCGTAGCTGCTATTCACGGAGACAATGCTGACATTCAAGACATAAAAGAAAATAAATTTAACGAAGACCACTGGAATACCAGCAGCAGCGAAAACCATCAGGCCTATTCTTACTCTAAAACAGCAGCAGAAGAAACAGCCTGGCAACTTGCTAATGAACAACAACGATGGAAATTAGCTGTTATAAATCCCGGATTTGTCATTGGTCCTTCCCTTACTAAAAGAAAAGACAGCACAAGCATAAACTTCATGATTTCTTTCTTAAACGGGGAATTTAAAATGGGTGTTCCGGAATTATATTTTGGTGTTGTTGATGTACGGGATGTAGCACAGGCTCATGTAAACGCAGCCCTGAACGAGAATGCTGAAGGTCGCTATATTATGGTTAGCGAAACAAAAAGCACACTGGACATGGCAAAAATTTTACAAAACCATTTGGGAAACTCCTATCCCATTCCGAAGAAGAAATTACCCAAGGCAATGTTATACCTTGCCGGTCCGTTTGCCGGATTTTCACGAAAATTTATCAAAAAAAATATCGGTATTCCGGTCTACTTTGACAATTCAAGAGCTAAAAGACAACTTGACATAGATTATACACCGGTAGATAAAGCGCTAAAAGAACAGGCGGATCAGGTTATACAGGATGGGCTCCTGAAGAAAAAATAAGAAGACTACTTTTCCATATGTTTAAATTTTTCAAAATATTGGTAATATCAATATTATGTTTTCTCTCTTTTATCTCATACTGTCATCTGCTTCGCGTCATTTATCCGTCTTGTGACGGATGTCATTTTTAGTTTACCTTGTGAAACCTTTTTCTGTTTCTCCAAGGTCATTTGCGCTTCGTGCGTCATTTTGCTTTACTATAAGTCATTTACTTCAGGGCTTTCTGAGACGGTTATATTTGACAGCAGCCGGACAAAAAAATATAGAAAATGACCATTAATGACTACCAATGACTACTAATGACAATAAATGACATTGTTTTCTTTGCATTATCCAATTCGTCCAGCCCGGCCCGTTTAATCATTCACCTGTATGTCGAAAATTTTTTCGCCATGGGGGATTTCATATACTTTTCATTTAGAAACGATTTCGTTAACTTTGCCGGCAAACATAACAAAAGGGTATATGAGGAAGAAGGTTGATTTTCTTGTACTGGGTTCCGGTATAGCAGGCTTAAGCTATGCATTAAAGGTAGCGGATTACGGTAAGGTTCTGGTTATTGCCAAAGGCAAACTTGACGAAACGGCGACCCGTTATGCTCAGGGTGGCATTGCAGCCGTTACTTATAATCCGGATAACTTCGAAAAACATATTCGCGATACCATTGATGCCGGTGACAAATTAAGCGATGATGATATCGTTAAGATGACCATTTATGAAGCTCCGGAACGTATCCGTGAATTGGTTCACTGGGGTGTTCGTTTTGATCGCACTACTGATGGGCTATATGAATTGGGAAGAGAAGGAGGACATTCTGAAAAACGCGTCCTGCACCATAAAGACCGTACCGGTTTTGAAATACAGCAGGCCCTGCTGAATGCAGCCCGGATGCATCCCAACATAGAACTGGCGGAAGGCCATTTTTCTGTCGATATTATCACACAGCATCATTTGGGGATGAAAGTCACACGCCGAACACCGGACGTCACATGCTACGGCGCTTATATTTTAAATCCTGAGCAAAGAAAAGTTTATACTGTTTTAGCCCGCTATACCATGCTTGCCACAGGAGGAGCAGGGAATATTTACAGCTCCACCACCAACCCGCTTATCAATACAGGAGACGGAATAGCCATGTTATATCGCGCAAAAGGCGCTGTAGAAAAAATGGAATTTGTACAATTCCACCCGACTTCATTATACAACCCGGGAGAAACACCTTCCTTTTTAATCACAGAAGCCCTCCGGGGATTCGGCGCTATTCTGCGTAGCAAAAAAGGGGAAGCTTTTATGGAAAATTACGATAAACGCGGTTCTCTTGCCCCACGCGATATTGTAGCACGGGCTATAGACAATGAAATGAAGATCAGCGGAGATGACCACGTTTGCCTGGACTGCACCCATCTTAACAAAAATGAACTTATCAATCACTTCCCCGGCATATACGCCAAATGCATGAGCATCAACATTGATATTACCAAAGAAATGATACCTGTTGTGCCGGCAGCTCATTACATGGTAGGTGGTATTCGTGTAGACGAATATGCCCGGACGTCCATTCAAAACCTGTTTGCCTCCGGAGAAACTGCATCCACAGGACTACACGGAGCAAACCGGCTGGCATCAAACTCCTTGCTCGAATCGCTGGTGTTCTCTCACCGGGCTAGCCTGAAAGCCATTGAAAATGTCAGAAATGTTAAGTTAAAAGAAGAAATTCCCGACTGGGATGACAAAGGAACAACCCTGAATGAAGAAATGGTGCTCATTACGCAGTCTACTAAAGAATTACAATCTATTATGAGTAATTACGTTGGCATTGTACGATCTGACCTAAGACTAAAAAGAGCATTTGACCGTTTGAAAATCATCTATAATGAAACCGAAGACCTGTACGAAAAGTCAGTGCTTTCCGTGGAAATATGTGAATTACGTAATATGATCAACATAGCCTACCTCGTCATAAAAATGGCGATGCAACGAAAAGAAAGCAGAGGATTACATTATTCTATTGATTATCCAAAAGAAAAACGATAAAAATTGAAAAATTACCTTTTTACACCGGTCTCTTTTATGGATTGTAAAAATAACATGTAAATCTAAACAACTTATACAAAAACCTTTAAGCCTGTGTAAAACAGTCGCGTATAAACACATGTAAACATTTATATGTTTATTGTGTTTTTGTACTTTTGCAGAGGATAATAACAATCGATAATAATTGTATGAAACAAGTAACAAAGTCATTTTTTTCATTGACCCTCATCACTTTGATGATGTTAATGAGCTCATTTTCAAATGCGCAGGTTCTTGAACCTGTAAAATGGTCTTTTGACAAGAAACAGGTCAGTGAAGACATCATAGAACTGCAGTTCCATGCCGAAATGGATGCCGGCTGGCATTTATATTCTCAGGATATTCCGGAAGGTGGCCCCATCCCGACCTCCTTTAGTTTTGAAGAAAGTAACCATTATGAATTAATAGGAGATGTATCTGAACCTGAACCAATAAAAGATTTTGATTCCAATTTTGACATGGAATTAAAATTCTTTGATGAGTCGGCTACTTTTAAACAAAGGATAAAAGTTACTTCTGAAGAAGATTTCACTATTTCCGGTGAGCTGGAGTATATGTGTTGTGATGATTCCCGTTGTTTACCCCCGGATTATGTTCCCTATTCGTTTGACATTTCGGGAGTAGCTGGTAGCGGAAAATCAGCAGAACAGGAAGAAACCTCTTCCGAAACGGAAGAATCAAAGGAACCGGAATCAGAAGAGGCTGAAGATGAAACAAAGCAAGCTGACGCGGAAGGTCTGGTTCAGCAAAAATCGGCTGAAGCCGACTCAGGTAGTTCACCTGAAGGAGTTTCAGAAAAAAAACTATGGGAGCCGGTTATTGATCAGGTTAAATCTTATGAAGAAGACGAAGATCAACAAGGCACCCGTGCCTGGTGGGTCATCTTTTTCATGGGCTTCGTCGGTGGCCTTATTGCGTTAGTTACACCATGTGTCTGGCCTATGATACCAATGACCGTTTCGTTTTTCTTAAAACGTTCCGGAGATGACAAGAAAAAAGGCATTCGTGATGCGTTTATTTATGGGTTAGGCATTATTATCATTTATGTTTCCATTGGTTTAGGTGTCACTCTGATATTTGGTGCCGATGCACTGAACAGTCTTTCAACAAATGCATTTTTTAATCTCCTATTCTTCTTATTACTGGTTTTATTTGCGATTGCCTTTTTGGGAGGTTTCGAACTGACGCTTCCTTCCAAATGGACCAATGCTATGGACAGCCGGGCTGACAAGACCAGCGGATTTCTAAGCATCTTTTTTATGGCCTTTACGCTGGCTCTGGTATCATTTTCCTGTACCGGCCCGATTATCGGCACTTTATTGGTTGAAGCAGCTATCACAGGTGCTCGCTTAGGACCATTCTTAGGCATGCTTGGATTTTCTATTGCATTAGCTATCCCGTTTACGCTCTTTGCTATCTTCCCGTCATGGTTAAACACCATGCCGAAATCCGGCGGATGGTTAAATTCAGTTAAAGTTGTTTTAGGGTTTTTGGAACTTGCTCTTGCATTTAAATTCTTATCCGTAGCCGACCTATCTTATCACTGGGGCATACTGGATCGTGATGTATTTTTGGCCATCTGGATTGTGATTTTTACCTTACTTGGGTTTTATTTCCTCGGAAAATTACGGTTCCCGGGAGACACCGAAATGAAAAAAATCCCTGTTTCTCGTTTGTTCCTGGGTATAATAGCCTTTTCATTTGCTGTATATATGGTCCCGGGTATGTGGGGAGCACCGGTAAAAGCAGTTGCAGCCTTTGCTCCGCCGCCAGTAACACAGGACTTCAGCTTATATGATGCTGAAGTACACGCTGAATTTAATGATTACAGTGAAGGCATGGAATATGCCCGTCAGCATGACATGCCCGTATTACTTGATTTTACAGGCTGGGGGTGTGTTAACTGCCGCAAAATGGAAAATTCTGTCTGGACAGATGCCCGCGTACATGATATGTTAACAAATGACTTTGTGTTAATATCCCTTTATGTGGATGACAAAACAGACCTGCCGGAGAATAAAGCCATTACTGTAACAGAAAGTGGACAGGAAAAAGAACTTACTAAGGTAGGACGAAAATGGAGTTATTTCCAAAGAATGAAGTTCGGAAATAATTCCCAACCTTTCTATGTCATCCTTGACCATGAAGGTAATCTCTTAGCCAGACCCTATGCTTACGACCAAAGCGTTCCGAAATATGTCCAGTGGCTACAAACAGGATTAAGAGAGTTTGAAAAGCAGGAATAATTTACAAGAAAGTAAAAAAAATAATGGCTTTTTTGTAAGCTCTTTTGTATCATGTGGCAAATCCTGGCGTTAAATTCAGCGATCTTCTCTGCCCTGGCAGCAGTAACAGAGAAGAAAGTATTGCTCAAAAGCCAACCTTTGGTCTTTTCGCTTATACTTTCTGCTTTTACGCTGGGATTAACCATTCCATTATTGTTTTGGGTTGATTTTGC
>JBNJGZ010000081.1:0-9338 GCA_051748065.1 Bacteroidota bacterium | reverse complement strand
TGTTTGATGCGCAAAAAGTTAACCATACAAAATATCAGCCGGTTGTTTTTACTGACAGCAGGGATATTGCTGCTTGCTCATGCAGCTATACCTCACCATCATCATTATGGTTTTGTGCATCATCAGGATACAACGGAATGCTCATCAGAAGCTCATGATAATGAAGAGGAGGCTCCACAATCTCCTTGCAATGCGTTTAATATCATAACAGCATCAAATTCCGGAAACAATAACCTGATAAGCTTTATAAAGGCTGAAGACATTGATATATTCTTTTATAACAAGTCCGGCACAGACTTTATTATCAGCAAAATAACCGGATCTCCATTTTTTAACGAAGATTATTATCCGAAAAATCCCTTCATTTATCCGGATTTATCCTTAAGAGGCCCTCCTTCGCTATCGTAAGGCTGGCTTACCATCCATTTTAAGATTTATTTTCAATCTGCATGTATGTTATCCTATAAGATAACTTTCTTTGAACAGGCTGTTTTTGTTTAATACAGCTTTTGGAAATAAGTCATACACGGGAATACCCGGAATAATTTCGTTTACGGTCTGCTAAGCCACAAATACGCTTCATTCAACTTAGTTACAAATACATACAATTTATTATCAATGATAAACAAATTGATTTCATTTTCCGTCAGGAATAAATTTATCATCGGTTTATTCATTCTGGTCTGGATCGGCTGGGGAGTTTATTCGGCCTTTAATTTACCATTAAACACCATGCCTGATCTCACCAACAATCAGGTAAAAATAACGACCTACACTCCTGATCTGGCCACAGAAGAAGTAGAAAGGCTGATTACTTATCCTATAGAGTTGGAAATGGGAAATCTGCCGGGTTTGGAAGAAATCCGTTCCAGGTCTAAATTTGGGCTTTCGGATATTACGCTTGTTTTTGAAGATGATATGGGCATGTATAAACCCCGGCAATTGGTAAAAGAAAAACTTAAAAGTGCTTCGGACCAATTACCGGAAGGAGCCGGAGAACCTTCGATAGGCCCTATGAGCAGTGGCCTTGGAGAAATTTACCAATACGTTTTGACAACAAGCCCGGGTTATGACACAGCATACTCGGCAATGGATTTAAGGGAAATTCAGGATTGGATTGTTAAAAAAGAATTGATCAATATCCCGGGTGTGGTAGGCATTAACACCATGGGGGGATTTCTAAAACAGTATGAAGTAGCTGTCAACCCCGAAAAACTAAAAAGCCATAATCTGACCGTCACCGATATATATGAAGCTCTGAAAAAAAACAATGCCAATACGGGCGGAAATTATATCGAAAAAAACCGCAGAGCATATTTTATTCGTGGCGAAGGACTTATACAAAATCTGGATGAATTACGAACTGTAACCATAAAAAATAAAAACGGCACTCCGCTGCAAATAAAAGATGTAGCTACGGTTCAATTTGGCCATGCTCCTCGTTTCGGAGCATTTACTTACAACGGAAAAGGCGAATCCGTCGGCGGTAAAATCATGATGCTACGAGGCGAAAATCCCGCCGAAGTTATTGCCAACATAAAAGAAAGATTACCACAAGTAAAAGCAGCACTACCCGAAGGTGTGGAACTGAAACCTTTCCTTGACAGATCAACCCTGATCAAAGACACCACCGACACAGTAGTTGAGAATCTGACGCTGGGAGCTCTCATTGTAATTTTTGTTCTTGTTATTCTGATGGGAAGCATGCGCTCCGGCCTGATCACAGCATCTGTAATCCCTTTATCTCTGCTCTTTGCACTTGGCATTATGCACACTTTCGGATTCTCGGCTAATCTTATCAGTCTGGGAGCCATCGATTTCGGAATTATCATTGACGGAGCCGTGATCATTATTGAATTTACGGTATTTCAGATCAACCGGCGCTTATCGTCTCTAAAACATCTGAAAGGAAAAGCATTAAAAAACAAAATTGATCAAATTACCATTGAGTCTTCCAATCGCATGATGCGAACAGCTTTCTTTGGGCAATTGATCATTCTTGTTGTTTTCCTTCCGGTACTTGCCCTCAGTGGCCAGGAAGGACAAATGTTCCGGCCCATGGCCCTTGTATTCGGTTCTGCTTTGATAGGAGCAATTATTTTATGCTTTACCTATGTCCCTATGATGTCAGCATGGATATTAAGACCGGATAAATCCGGAAAAATTAGATGGGCAGACCGGTTTTTGGTTAAAATTAAAACTCCTTATCATAAAATACTACGCCAGGCATTACGGTACCGCTATGCCGTACTGAGCGGAGTTATTGCCTTATTTATCGGGGCTCTGCTGGTTTTTGCAAATATGGGTTCTGTATTTATTCCCACTTTAGACGAAGGGGATTTTGCTATACATCCTATTTTACAGCCCGGAACCTCTTTATCGGAAACTGTGGATATTAACACAAAGCTTGAGCAACAGCTACTAAAAGAATTCCCGGACGAAGTTGACCAGGTTGCCACGAAGATAGGAACAGGGGAAATTCCCACAGACCCAATGTCGCTGGAAATGGCTAAAATGATCATCAACCTGAAACCGAAAGATGAATGGACACGCACCGACTCGAAAGACGAGTTGGCAACATTGATGAAACAAGAAATGTCATCCGTAGTTCCCGGAGTAAACTTCTTCTTTGTACAGCCGATTGAAATGCTGTTCAAACATTTACTCACAGGTTCTTCCGCCGACATCCAGATGAATATTTACGGAGAAGATCTGAACACTTTAGCCCGTTTAGGAGAAGAAGCCAAATCGATTATAAGTGATATCCCCGGAGCGGGAGATTTAAATGTGCAGCAAGCAGTCGGACTTCCTCAAATTGTTATTGATTATGATCGCGATAAACTGGCGCAGTATGGTGTTGACATACAAACCGTCAACAAAACAATACAGTCCGCCTATTCGGGAGCTAAAGCCGGCATTATTTATGAAGGAGAGCGACAGTTTTCCCAGGTTGTCAGACTGGAAAAAAAGCTTCGCAATAATCCGGAGGCTATCGGGGATCTTTATGTGCGCCGTGCTGACGGGAACCAGGTTAAACTTAAAGAAATTGCTAATATTAAGGAAAAAACCGGCCCCGCCTCTATTTCACGGGAAGGTGTTAAACGAAAGCTGGAAGTAGGTATCAATATTGGTGACCGCGATACGGAATCTTTCATTGAAGATGTTCAGCAAAAATTAAGCACTGACCTGGATTTGCCCAAGGGCTATAACATCAGTTATAAAGGCGACTTCCAGAGTCTGCAAAGTGCAAAAAAACGCTTATCGTGGGTTGTGCCGTTAGTACTCGGATTCATTTTTGTTTTGTTGTACTTTTCCTTTAATTCTTTAAGTCAGGCATTGCTGGTATTCTCAGCCGTTCCACTGGCTACTATCGGCGGCATTTTCTCTTTATGGATCCGCGATATGCCTTTTAGCATATCTGCTGGAATCGGATTTATTGCATTGTTCGGTATTGCCGTACTTAATGGTGTCGTCTTAATGAGTTTCTTCAACGAACTTAAAGCAGGAGGAATGAAAAACCCCTTCCGAAGGATTTATCACGGAACGGAAATGCGATTGCGCCCGGTGATCCTGACAGCAGTAACCGATGCCCTGGGATTTTTACCTATGGCTATTTCCACATCGGCAGGAGCTGAAGTGCAACGCCCGTTAGCCACTGTCGTTGTTGGAGGATTAATCACAGCAACATTGCTCACATTGATCGTGCTACCCATAATTTATTCATTAAATGAAAAGAAAATGAACCTGCCCGTTTTTTCAAATTTGATCAAAAACAACCGCAAAAAAAATAAAAACTTGTTGGGAGTTCTGCTTATAGTAACATCCATGTTACTATTCCCAGACATAGCAAAATCCCAGACATCAACAGATACGATGATTATTAAAAATATAGACCAGGCTACTCAGGTTTCCCTGGATAATCATCCTGAAATACAGGCACAAAGACTAAGAGTAAAGCAACAAAAAAAGCTGAAGGCCACTGCCTGGGATTTACCCGATACCCGTATTGCCTATGAAAAAGAAAATGAAGCAGATGATATCCAAACCTGGACTGTAGAACAGGCTTTTAATCTACCGGTTGAATATATAGCGCGTAAGAATACAATCCAAAGACGAATCAGGGAAGAAAATGCAGGGCTCACTCTGAAAGAATCCCGGATAAAACGTAATCTGCATAAAGCATATAATGAGGTTCTTTTTGCCAAAGAGAAATTATCCCTGCTAAAGGAATTAGACTCCATCTTCCGGAAATTATACAATGCGGGTAAGCTGAGATTTGAAACCGGCGACATTTCATATTTGGAGAAAACCTCTGCTCAAGCGAAACATAAAGAAATACAGATCGCCAGAGAACAAGCGGAAAACGAGCTGAGACAGAGCCGGCAAGTTTTAAAGGAATATCTGTACATCAATAAGCCTTTCCGTTTATCCGAAGATCACTTATCGGAAGTAACGTTCCGGAAAACAATAAACGAGAAAGATAGCTTGTCTAATAATCCCCTTATTAATGTCAGCAAACGAAAGTACCAAACCTCACTTGCTAATAGCAAAGCCGTTCAGGCTGTTTCCTGGCCGGATCCGTTTTTCAGATTTAGCCGGAAAAACCTGGCTAACAGACATACTTTCAATAGTTTTGAAGTAGGACTAACTTTACCCTTAGATATCTGGGCAGAAAGAAGCAGAAATAAAGCTGCCGAAATTGCTGCTGAAAGCGAATATCAGAATCTGCAAGCTGCAAAAAATACCATTTATACCAATTTCATAAACAGCCTTAACGAACTCAACAACCTGCAAAACCAACTGGAATATTATCACGAAAGCCGGCTTAAAGAAAGTACAGAAATCATAAAAAGTGCTTCTAAGCAATACCAGTCCGGAAATATTGACTATCTGCAATATATTCAGTATTTCGATCAGGCAACAAATATCAAACTGGGATATCTGGAGCTTTTGAGAAAATATAACCGTCAGGTGATTGATTTAAAATTTACAACAGGACAATAAAAAACCAGGAATAATGAAAAATATAACACGTCATCTATTTGCAACAATGCTAATTTTAGCTGCAGGACTACTGATTACCTCCTGCAATGAAGATCAGGCTAAGGAAGATCAACATACGGCAGATCATGATAATCACAATCATGAAGAACATGAATCCGGAGAGACTTCTGAAAGCCCGGATAAAAAAGAAGTGATAATTACCCAAAGACAGATGAAAGCAATGGGAATTCAAACAGAAAGGATACAAAAACGAAACCTTTCAAACATCGTCAAAGCTTTTGGAAACATTACCCTTCCCCCCGGTCAAAAAGAAACCATAAGTCCGGTGATCGGAGGTATAATCCGAAATATCAAGGTCATAAGCGGCGACTATGTTCAAAAAGGACAAACCATTGCCCGGATAGAACATCCTGACATCGTGGATTTACAGAATGAGTTTTTGGAAACTCAAAACAAAAATGAATTTTTGGAAACGGAATATAACCGCCAAAAAAGGCTATTCCGGGACAGCATTAATTCGGCAAAAACCTATCAGCAAATAAAATCCGAATACCAGTCGAACCGCAGCCGCCTGCAAAGCCTTAGGCAAAAGCTAAAACTACTTAACCTGAACCCGGATGGTCTGACCCCGGAAAATATTACAAACAGTTATCCTTTGATTTCACCTATCAACGGATATGTGGCCCATACCGAAGCAAACAATGGTATGAATGTAAAAGAAGGCCAAAATCTGTTTTTGCTGAACAATAACGACAAAGCACATATCGACCTGGAGGTTTATGAAAAGGATATTGCGCGGATAGAAAAAGGACAAAACCTTACTTTTAACCTCAACAACAACCCTTTATCTTCACCTTTGAAAGGAAAGATCATAAAAAAAGCCCGTAATTTTGACACGGAAAAACGCACAGCTCTCATCCATGCCGAAATAACGAATAAGAATAAAAACTTACTCCCCGGAATGTCTGTCATTGCTCATATTCAAACCGGCGGCAAGAAACAAAATTCATTGCCGGAATCGGCTTTTGTACAGGACAGGGGAAAAACCTGGGTCTTTATACGGAAACATCAAAAAGCTCACTCCGGTGATTGTAGCCATGATGCTACTGAAGAAGATCAGCATGAACATGCAAAAGAGCATAATATCAGTGAAGAAAGTCATGATCATGAACATCCCGGACAACAGACACCCGAAGATGAGGGTGATGCTTCAACAAATCATCAGCATGCCGAAGAATTCGTCTTTCAACGCATAGAAGTGTACAAAGGCACTACTGAAGCTGGTTTTTCAGGTTTAACCTTTAAAAATCCGGTTGATAATGATGCAGTGTTTGCCACAGGAAATGTTCAGGCTATCTTAGCAGAGATGAAGAAAAGCAGCGGCAGCGAAGGAGGCCACGGACATGCTCATTAATTCAGGGCTAAAAAGCTAAAATCAGGTTATTTTTTGTTAACAAAACATGTATCTTTGGTGTTCTCAGTAACGAAAACGTAATTTCGAGTAAACCGGATATGACACATCCTCATATAAAACATAACACCCAAAACAGAGCCTTTGCTATTGGGATCGGGCTGAACATTGCTTTTGTAGGTATTGAGATTTTTTATGGCCTCCTGGCAAATTCCTCTGCTCTCTTAGCTGATGCGGGCCATAATGCCAGTGATGTATTAAGCCTGATTTTTGCATGGACAGCGATCGGCCTGGCCAGCCTAAAGCCAAAAGGCAAATATACGTATGGGCTTCGAAAAACCACAATTTTGGTATCCATGCTTAATGCCATCTTGCTTTTCGCTGCTGTAATAGCTATAGCATGGGATGCCGTTGGCAAACTGCAAAATCCCGAACCTGTCGCCGGGAGCAAGGTTATGATCGTTGCCGGAATAGGAGTTATTATCAATACGGTTACGGCTCTGTTGTTTATGAAAGGACAAAAAGATGACCTGAATATCAGGGGAGCTTTTCTTCACATGGCTGCTGATGCGGGAGTCTCCATTGGTGTTGTCATTGCCGGCCTTTTGATAAAGCTCACCGGAGCTCACTGGATAGACCCGTTAATGAGTTTTATCATTATCCTGATCATTCTTTGGGGAACCTGGCGTTTATTCACAGAATCATTGAATCTCGCTTTGGATGCAGTTCCTAAAAACATAGATATAGACAAAGTGCATGATTATTTACTGTCAAAAGAAGGTGTTACAGACGTTCACGATCTCCATGTCTGGGCAATGAGCACTACACAAATTGCACTAACTGTCCATCTGGTAATGCCGGAAGGAAACAGCGATAAGTTTATTGCTGAATTGCAACAGGAATTACAAAAAAAATTCGGTATTGGTCATTCTACATTTCAGGTAGAAAAAGAAAAGGTAGATGATGATTCCGACCCCGGCTGCTGACGTGGATTCCCGTAGAGACGCGATGGTCGTTGTAGTAGAGACGCGATGCATCGCGTCGCTACTACAACGTATCGCGTCGCTACAACCATCGCATCTTACCTCTCATTGTAATATTTTTGTATTTTTACATAGAAATCCAAAACAAATAAAAAAATATCATGAGAAAAAAATTGACATTATTAATGTTTTTTATCGTTGCTTGCAGTATGACAATGCAAACACAAACAATTCCTAATGGTGATTTCGAAAACTGGAGCCAGGATACGCTTTATGAAGACCCTCAGGATTATCTCACATTGAACTTTCAATCTGCGGTAATGGGATCCCCTCCCGGCGCTACAAAAACTACCGATAGTTACAGTGGAAATTATGCATTAAAGCTAACAACAAGAAAAATAAACGGGGAAATAATCCCTGGTTTGTTAACTACCGGAAATTTAAACAATTTTGAGCAAGGTGTCCCATACACCGATAAGCCCGACAGCATATTTTTAAATGTTAAGGAAAATCTGGCCCCCGGAGACACAGCAAGCGCATTTATTATGTTCACAGCCATGTCTAACACTATTGGTATGGCGCAAATTAATTTTTCTGACAGTGCTACTTCTTATCAAACATATAGTAAGGAGATCAACTGGTATATCCCTAGTCTTACACCAGATTCTGCTACTTTAGTAATCATGACAACTGGTTTTATGGAAAATGCCTCCCCAGGTTCAAATATCATTGTTGACAATATCTCATTTGGTTCAGGGTATGCTGATCTTCCCAATAATGATTTTGAAAACTGGAATATAAAGACTAGTGAAAAGCCGGACTCATGGCTCTCCTCAAACGCTTTAACAGATGCTTCGAGCCCCTCTGTAGAAAAATCCAATGACAGTTACTCCGGCAATTATGCAGCAAAGATCACCAGTAGTTTAACATTTACAAATGATACAATGGGATTTCTTACCAATGGACGAGCCGGAGTAACTATGGCCTCAGAAGGAGGATATTATGTCTGGAAGAACCCTGATATGTTGTCAGGATATTACAAATATTCACCTGATGGCCCTGATTCAGCTTTTGTTAGCGTTTATAGTTATTCTAAAAATCAAAATAACGATTTAATTCTTGTTGAGAGCAATGTTGTAAAATTACCGCAAGCAAATAATTACACTCTGTTTGAAGTTCCTTTAAATTATAATGACTGGCCAATTGTAGATACAGTTAATATTTCTTTTGGTTCGGGGAATTTTATTGGCCAAAACAGTTATACCGGTTTAGGATCAGAGCTATATATAGACGATTTAAGTATGGCTTATAAAACAACGTCAATAGAAGAATCGAAAGATAACCCATTAAAAATTGCTCCAAATCCGGCGCAGGGAAAAGTTCTTATTGATTTAGCCCAAAATAAATTTCATGAGCTAAAAATTATTAGTATAGACGGACAATTACTCGAAAACATAAACATTAAAGGAAAAAACCAAATTACACTGAATACAAATGAATATCCCCGTGGTATGGTTTTACTAAAGTTTACAGGGAATAATGCCTCTATGACCAAAAAGTTGATATTGCAATAAAAGTTTATTTGAAAACCTCGACGTTGAAATTCCGGAAATTGGTATTCAAAAAAAAATTATTAAAATTGTTATCTTAGAAACCCGGGAACAACAGTTAATGAATGAATTAAAAAGTAAGCGAAAGCATTTAGTACAAGGCATTACGAATAAAATATTTCAAAAGTAACAGCAATGGCAAATAAAGTAACTCAAAACCAAATCAACGCAGTAGCCTGGCAGGCATGTGATACATTTCGCGGAGTTGTTGACCCTTCCGAATACAAGAATTACATCCTTGTGTTTTTATTTCTCAAATACATGAGTGATGTATGGAAAGATAAGAAGGAGATGTACGAGAAAAAATATAACGGAGATGCGGAACGTATC
>JBNJGZ010000080.1:0-9345 GCA_051748065.1 Bacteroidota bacterium | reverse complement strand
TCAATGTACGTATCTCATCAAGAATAAATTTCTTGATGTTTTTCTTATCGTCGTTATTGGCAATTTTCACTAAAATATTCCTCAGATACAATCTACGTATACGAGCTATAGCCGGAAACTCCGGCCCCAGGATACGTTTCCCCAATCTTGCCCTTAAAGCTCCTGCCAGCACCTGGGAAGCTTTATACACGGTGTTCTGATCTTTATGTTTTAAAGTAATCCGGACCAGGCGGTAATAAGGTGGATATTTAAAGATCTTCCGCTCCTGCAACTGGCTTTTAAACATGGCATGATAATCATTATTCATGGCATACCGGATCACGGAGTGGTATGGCTGTCTGGTTTGCACGATCACTTTTCCCTGTTCGCCTTTTCTTCCGGCTCGTCCGCTAACCTGAGCCAATAATTGGAAGGCTTTTTCAAAAGCCCTAAAATCCGGGAACCCCAGGAGATTATCCATATTCATAACACCAACCAATCCCACGTGGTCAAAGTCGAGCCCTTTGGTAACCATTTGGGTTCCCACAAGAATATCCAGCTTTCGGGCTTCAAAATCACTAATCAGCCGGTAATACGCATTTTTGGAGCGCGTTGAGTCCAGATCCATCCGGGCAATCTTAACATCAGGAAAATGATTGGGGAGCTCTTCTTCAATTTTTTCAGTACCGAATCCCTGCATCTTCACAGCAGTGCTCCCACATTCCGGGCATTCCTCAGGCACTTTGGCTTTATGACCGCAATAATGACACCTCAGATTGTTTTGATATTTATGATAGATCATTCCCACATCGCAATTGGGGCACTCCGGCATCCAGCCACATTGCTGGCATTGCACCCGCAGCGAAAAACCACGTCTGTTTTGAAACAAAATGACCTGCAGTCCTTTATCGAGTGTTTTCTTTATGTTTTTCAACAGCATATAGCTGTAATGAGAATACATCTGTTTTTGTTTGGAGGCTTTTACCAGGTCAGCAACCTGTATTTCCGGCATTTGTATATCACCATACCTTTTATGAAGTTCTGCCAGGTGATATTTTCCGGCTTCCGCATTAGCATAGCTTTCTACTGAGGGAGTTGCCGATCCGAGGATGACACTGGCATGAAACATCCGCCCCAGATAAACCGCCACATCCCTTCCCTGATAGCGCGGTGCAGGCTCATATTGCTTAAAAGAGTTATCATGCTCCTCATCTACGATAACCAGACCCAGATCGCGGAAAGGTAAAAAAAGTGCAGACCGGGCACCCACAATAACCCGGCGTTGTTTATTTAAAACAAGGTTCCATGTTTCCGTCCGTTCCTGTTCATTAAAACGGGAGTGATAAACCACAACATCATTACCAAAGTAATAGGTCAGCCTATTGATAATCTGTGCCGTAAGAGCTATTTCAGGCAAAAGATAGAGGACCTGTTTATTCTTTTGAAGTTGCTCCTCAATCAAATGGATGTAAATTTCTGTCTTTCCACTTGAAGTCACTCCATGCAAAAGACTCACTTTGTCTTTTGCAAAACCTTCATGGACTTGTGTTAAAGCCTTCACCTGATCCACCGTTAGGGTAATGTTACCGACTTCTTCGGCAGCCTTAAAATTGTCTATGCGGGAAATTGTTTTCTTTTCTTCTATCAATATTCCTTTTTCCACCAGAGCGCGAATGGCGGCATTATATTTGGAATCCCCGGCAATAATTCGTTTCCGTGCTACAAGACTACTCCGGTCATTCCCGGTTTTACTCAGAAACATCATGAGCACCTCCATCTGGCGATAGGCTTTATTACTGAAATTATCCAGCAGATTTTGCAACTCCTGTTCCGAGTCTACATATTCTTGGGCAAGACGTAGAAAAGGCTCTTTCTTAGGTTTAAACGTATTCTGCAGTTCTTCCTGCATAATAACGCACTCTTTTTCAATCAGATTTTTTATGACAGGCATCACATTCCGGTATCCGGTAATTTTGCTTATCTCTTTGATAGAAAGAGCCACATTATCACCAAGATTTTCCAGAATTTTATGTTCAGGCATGGATAAATTGCTCACAACACCGTCATAAGCAGGATGCAGTTTCACCTTGGATTCACTGGCCAGTTTCATCGCCGAAGGCAAAGCAGCATTCATCGTTTCCCCCATAAATGCCATGTAATATTCGGATATCCACTCCCAAAGCTTCTTTTGTTCACTGGTAATCACAGGCTTTTCATCCAGAATATTACGAACATCTTTGGCTTTATATCTTTGGGGCTCATTTTGATGGAGCCGATAAATAATGCCGGAATAAATTTTACTCCTGCCGAAAGGGACCACAGCTCGCTTGCCCACTTCCGCTTCATCGCGAAAGTCAACCGGCACGCGGTATGTAAACGTTCCTTTTACCGGCAATGGTAAAAGGACTTCAGCAAACAGAGGCTTTTTTTCGTCCATAAATTAAAGAGATAAAATCCGGGCCATCTCAAGCATAGACTCGTTAACTACTTTGTGATGCTTCACTGCCTTTTCAAAGGGCGTATACTGAACTTCATTTTTTATTTTCCCGATCATCACTCCATATTTACCTTTCAGCAATGAGTTTACTGCTTCATAGCCAAGCGTACTTGCCAGCACCCTGTCCATACACGAAGGCGCACCTCCTCGCTGCACGTGCCCCAGAACGGTGACCCGTGTTTCATATCCATGGAAATTTTCATTCACTTTCCGGGCTACCTCGTAAGCATTTCCCGCATCATCGCCTTCGGCAACCATAATAATGCCGCTGGTTTTATTTTCCCTTCTGTCATGTTTTAATTTCGCAATCAAATCATCGATACAGGTTTCTGTTTCGGGAATAAGAATATCTTCAGCTCCCGTAGCAATGCCGCTTCGCAATGCTATAAACCCGGCATCACGTCCCATTACCTCCACAAAGAACAATCGATTATGGGAACCTGCTGTATCTCTGAGTTTATCTACAGCTTCTACCACAGTATTAATGGCTGTATCATACCCCAGGGCATAATCTGTTCCATACAGATCATTATCTATCGTTCCGGGTATACCTACCACCTGAAAATCAAACTCTTTGCAAAAAACATCTGCACCCGTGAAGGTTCCGTCCCCGCCGATGACCACCATTGCATCGATGTTATGAGCTTTAAGGTTCTCATAAGCAGTTTTTCGTCCTTCTTTGGTTTCGAATTGTTTGCTACGTTCCGACTTCAGGATGGTTCCGCCCCGTTGAATGATATTGGCGACTTTTTGATTATCCAGCTTGATCATATCACCATCGATCAAACCCTGATAACCTCTCATAACACCATAAACATCCATGTTGTGATAAAACCCTGTTCGGGCAACTGCGCGGATTGCAGCATTCATCCCCGGCGAATCTCCGCCGGAAGTCAGGACAGCAATTTTTTTTATTTGGTTCATAGTTTTTTGATTTGCGGTATTACAAAGTTACAAAAAACAACCCATATCAAAAAATTAACATTCTTTCAATTTTAAGGAATGTTACCTCCATTTTCATTGTTGAGCTGATGGATTATTCCACAGTAGGGCGTAATTCTTGGTCCGGAGGTGTTCTGATATTTCTTTTTGACTTTATTCTAACAATGAATAACCCAAACAATCAATGAATTGAGGAAAATACAGATCAGACAGATTGATACGGAGCATCAGACTACACACCTAACATCATTTTCTTAAACAAGAGGAGTCTACACGAACGACTATTCTTCGTTTGTCGTTTTCCTCGAGCCTTCATACAACTCATATTTATTATAGCGGCATTCCAGGGCTCCGTTATACAAAATATTTTTCTCTGATGTTCTTAGCCCGATATTTTTTATTGCATTCAGATCAGAAGAGATGATATAGGCATTAAATCCGTCATACTCTGTCTTGAGAGTATCTCCTACCATTTTATAAAAATCGTCCATATTTTGCTTTTTCATCCGTTCCCCATAGGGCGGGTTCATCACGATCAGGCCTTCATCAAAAGGTTTCTTACTTTGGCTGAACTCTTGTTGCCTGAACTCAATATCATGATGCAATTTAGCAAATTTGGCATTGGCTTTTGCCTTTGTGATCGTATTCTGGTTCATATCAAACCCCACGATTTCTCCTTCGGGATCACGCTGAAACTGAAAAGCTTCCTTTTTCAGCTGTCTCCACAGTAGCGGTTCAAAGTCCATCCACTTAAAGAACCCAAACTCCTCCCGGTAAAATGCCGAGGGCATATTACTGGCTATCAGTGCTGCTTCGATGAGGATGGTACCGGAGCCACACATTGGGTCCAGCAAATTCTGAGTACCGTCATATCCCGCCAGCTTAAGCATTCCGGCAGCCAACACCTCATTAATAGGTGCTTTATTCGTTTCCTGCCGATATCCTCTTTTATGTAATGAATCCCCCGAGCTGTCTAAACTAATCGTACAATGATTTTTATTTATGTGGACGTTAATTCTCAACTCCGGATTTTCCGTGTCCACCGAAGGACGGCGTTCAAACATATCGCGGAACTGGTCTACAATAGCATCTTTTACTTTTTGCGACACAAAGCGGGAGTGCGTCATGGTGGAATTGTGCAAAAAAGTGTCAATGGCAAGCGTTCCATCCAGGTCCATTAACTTATACCATTTGATGCGTTTGATCTTGTTATAAAGATCATTTTCATCTTTCACATCAAACTCATCAATAATTTTTAAAATCCGCAAGGCGGTAAACGGCCAGTAATTGGCTTTGTAAAGGACTTCATTGTCCCCTTTAAAAATTACAGCCCGGTTGATTATTTCAGGTTCTTCAGCCCCTATCGCTTCCAGTTCTTTTTTTAATACGGGCTCCAGCCCGGCCATGGTCTTGGCGACAAGCGTATGTTTTTCTCTACTCATAATATTACTTCGTGCTAATTTGTTTCATAAATCGTTGTTCATCAATAATAAACCGCTTATGCTCTCCCGTCCCGATTTTTCCTTCTTCATCAAATGCTTCCACCTGAAACTTAAGTTTATTTCCGTCAACTTCTAAAAGCTCCGCCTCGCAGTAGACTTTCATCCCTACCGGAGTTGCTTTCAGGTGCTTGATATTTACGTGAGTACCCACTGTGTTGTATCCTTCCGGCAAATATTCTGCTACAGTCTGTAGTGCCGTACTTTCCATAAGCGCTATCATAGCCGGAGTTGCATAAACTTCAACCAACCCGGAACCATAAGCTGCTGCTGTGTCTTGTTTTTCTACTGTCTTTTCAATTTTATTCTTTAATCCTGCTGATAATTGAGTCTCCATATTTACAGTCTTTGAAAGATTTTTATCACCTATTGCTTTTTAAAATTCTTAACAAACAACTTCTTTTCATCCATTCAGTTTAAGGTCAGATGCAGCACCGCCAAAAGAAGGGGAAAGTCGCGGTTATTGCCAGTGTTTAAATTTTTCAAAATATTGATAATGTCATTATTCTGTTTTCTTACTTTTATCTCTTACTGTCATTTGCTTCGCGTCATCTGTAGTCATTTGCGCTTCGCGCGTCATTTTGCTTTACTATATTCTAAGTCATTTACTTCAGGGCTTTCTGAGACGGTTATATTTGACAGAACCGGACACAGAAGTATAGAAAATGACCATTAATGACTACCAATGACCATCAATGACAACAAATGACTACTAATGACAACAAATGACATTCTTTTCTTTGCATTATCCATTTCGTCCAGCCCTTAAATCATTCTCCTTTGTGTCGAAAAAATTGTCGCCATGGAGGTTTCAACTTATTTCTTCGTTGCAAATGTAATTATTCTATCTGAGCTCTTTGGAAATATTTCTGAAGGAGGGGTAAGTTATTTGTGCAATATCAATTTTATTGTATTTTTGCAGCCAGGAAAAACCAACTGAATCAAAATTTTATGGCAGATACTTCAGATATTAAAAACGGAATATGCATTGAGCTGAATAATGAGCTTTATCAGGTGATCGAATTTCAACATGTTAAGCCGGGCAAAGGGCCTGCATTTGTTCGCACAAAACTCAAAAGTTTAACTACGGGTAAGGTTTTACAAGAAACTTTTCCATCAGGACATAAAATCAAAACAGCACGCATAGAGCGTCGTCCGCATCAATATTTATATAATGATGACACCGGGTATCATTTCATGAATAATGAAACATTTGAACAAGTCAATATACCGGAAAATCTAATCAATGCTCCGGATTTAATGAAAGAAGGCCAGGAAGTGGATATTTTGTTTCATGCAGACACTGAAACGCCACTGACATGTGAACTACCTCCTTTTGTTGACATGGAGATCACTTATACGGAACCTGGTGTTAAAGGCGATACTGCTACAAATAGCTTGAAAGAAGCGACTGTAGAAACCGGAGCGACTGTCCGTGTTCCTTTATTTATCAATAATGGGGAAAAAATAAAAGTAGACACGCGTACCCGCGAATATTCCGAGCGAATAAAGAGTTAATAAATACCTCACGCTAAAACAGCAGCGACACACACTTTTTTTTGAAAACAGCAAGAACATCCGGAAAGGGTGCTTCAGTGCTATTGTTGTCATAAACAACAGCACATAAAACATTGTCATTATCAGTCTGGTGGCTTGCCCCGTGAAATGCAACGTTAAGAGCACAACTCACCGGCTTATTTTTAGCTGTTTAACAGACTACCGTCAAATAACCTCTCAAAAAGCCCTAAAGGAAATGGTTTTGGATACAGGGAGCAAAAAGACAAAGATCAATCAACCTCTTTATCTTTAAGTTTTATCGTTGTCTTGTGTTTGTGATAAATATCTAAAGCCACAAGAATAGCAGCCATGCCCCAGAACGGGACAGCAGCTTTGTCTCTTGTCAAAAAGTTATTCAAAAACCCGTGGGTCATATACGTTACAAACGACAATAGCACGGCAGCGGCTAAATATTTTGTCCAGCGGTTTTGGGCATATTGATACACTTTAACTCCGGTGTAAATAATAGTCCCGAATAAAAACAATACGGACAATAGTCCGATGATTCCCATCTCCGATAAAGGGCCGAGATATTCGGAATGGGCATTCCCCTTATCTCCTGCGTTTGTGCTGATTATCGTCTTTTCATAAGAATACTGATAAGGTCCGTACACAAACTGATACGTACCGGGCCCCCATCCCACTAAAGGACGTTGTTCAAACAAGCGTAGAGCAGAACTCCAGCGGTTTATCCTCTCCAGATTTGAGGCATCCGTTGTGATATTAGACATTGATTGAATATGTTCGGCAAAAGTGGCGGATGAATCCTGTTTGTTTTTTTCCAGACGTTGCAAGATTTCCGACTTTAGGGAGAAAAACACGAGTACCAGGCCAAGGATAGTGTAAATGATGTACTTAAACTTAATCTTTAACAATAAGATAGCTAAAACAAACACAGCAGCAAAAACACTTAACCAGGCGGCACGGCTAAAACTAAGAATAAGACCCGTCAGTAATATGGCAAACATTACCCCTGCAAGTAACCTGGTTGATCTTGAATACTCTTGCTTGCTGATTATCAACAGAAATCCAAAAGGAACAAAAAAAGCAATCAATGCGCCATAAGATGTATGGTCATTATAAAATGGCGACATGATCCAGTGCGCTATGTCTCCGTCAAATCCATGCATAGCATGATTGACAGTGGTATAGATAATAACCAGAATCAGAGAGATATAATAAAGCCAGCCGAAAAGCTTGATCTTTTGAGGATAGCGAAATAACATCAATCCGATAAAATAAAAAGGAACGATGAACCAAAGTTGTGCCAGCAAATATTTAAACGACACATTCGGCAGTTCGCTGGTCACAGAGGTGAACAAGACCCACGTTAAGTTAATAAATATGGCAATAGACACCGGATGTTTAAGCACCTTATTATCAACAGGACTCTCAATCATTGCCTTATAAAAAAACAACAGCAACGCACCGGCCATTAATGGTTCAGTGGGCAAAGACACAGCCAGCCGTGCATCATAATCGCTAATATTGACGGCAAGAGGTGTTAAAAAAGTGATCAGGTATATGACTTTATCCAGGGCGAATAAATACATCCAAACCAGCAAAGCCACGACAGGAATAATACTTAGCCAGAAAAATTCATAGGCAATAAGTACTGCATTCAACGCGACAAACAAAAAAGCCACGCCAAACACCCACAACTTTGTTTTATTTTGCTGGTTTACCGGCAAGGTTTATGCCTCTTTATTTTTACGAATGATTGAAGAAATGTTTTGCGAAATAATTATCGTCATCAGTGTCAGGATAAAAGCGCCTAAGGCTGAAACTACAACGATTAACCAACGGATAGGATATGCTTTACGTTCGGGTGCATAAGCTTCTTCCACAATAAATTTATGGGGCAGGTCCGACTCGGCATCCATTTTGGCTTCTTCATATTTGGCTTTTATCTTGCTTAACTGCTTCTTTTCATATTCGAGGGCATCCCGAATAGAAACATAAGAACCTCCATATTTAGCCAACAACTCTAATTTTTCATTCAGTCGTTCTACGGCTCGCTGATTTCCTTTTGCCAGTTGCTTTGCCAGCTCTTCATTAATCCTTTCCGCCTGTGATTCGTAATCATGTATCCCCATTTGGCGCAAGACCGACAAGGAGTCTTCCATCGTTTGTACCTCTTCTTTCAACTCATGGTACTCGTTTTCAACCATTTTATACGCCTGATGGGCACGCTGGCGCTGCATTTTCGTCTTCACGGAATCATATAAACCGGAGATATAATTTGCTATTTTGGCTGACATTTCAGGGTCCGTATCCAGCACGGAAACCTCCACCGCCATATATTCGGTACGCTTAAAGCTAATGTTATCATCATACGTATTGTACAATTCCGTCATCTTATATTTGGCATCCGGATCAATATCGTAATGCTCCATCAGATTAAACTTGTCAATTACGCGACTTCGAATAGGGTTTGAATTAAGGATTTGCAACATCTGCTCGGCTTGCTCTTCTTCACCAAATTCCATAATATCTTCCGCATTAGCAGTATTTTCAGCTAACAAGGATTTGGATACGGAATTAGAGGAAGAAGGAAACATAATGACATTGGCTTTATACTTGGGCTCGATAAATACCGTTCCGGAAAAGATAGCTGCAAGAATGGCTGCTGCTAATGTGATTATGATCAACGTAAACTTCCAACGCCATAAAAAAATGATGAAGTTGGTCGATTCAAACTCTCTGTTTTTCAAACTGTTTTCTACCATAAGTGGAAGTATCTATAAGATTGTAAATAAGTGGTCAAAAATATACAAAATTCTCTTATTGAACAAAAGCACAAAAAAATTCTTCATTCCGCAATTTTCCCCTCATATTTATATGTTTAAATTTTTCAAAATATTGATAATG
>JBNJGZ010000079.1:3621-9538 GCA_051748065.1 Bacteroidota bacterium | reverse complement strand
TCAACCTGCGTAACAGTCTTCAGGTCTGCACTTTCTATGGAATTATCCTTAGACCACAACATACTGTTGAAAAAGCGTTGTTTAAATGAAAGCCATTCAACACCTGTGGAAATGGACTCCTGATCGTCATCTCGTTCATTAAGGTCATCTACATCCCCTACTTTGTCACGATAGAAAATTGTAGAGCCACCACCCATAACAGATTTTTGACTCTTTTCCTGCTGACGAAGATGCGCTTTCCAGGTCAGGTCAACCACATTGTTTCCATATACGGAACGCATGGCATCTTCTAACCTGTTAAACTTCACATCCATATCCAACATGTATTTATCGCCACGGATTGTATATACATATTCAATATAACCGGCTTTATCATTGATACTGTCGGGATTATAGGCATAAAGGCGCATCCCAAAAGTAAGACTGTCATCTCCGGTAACGTCCATTTTCGATTGTTCACGGCTGCCGTACCAAACAGGTTCGAAATAATAGTCTCCGGTAGAAATTAGCTGATCGGCATCATTGTAAAACTGAAAGTTGAACTCTGAGGAGTCCGGTGTAAAAAGATAAAGCGGTAATGAATCATAGGTTTGGAAATTTTTCAATTCAACCTGAGCTATTCGTCCGCCTTCATTAGCAATCTTAATTTTAAAAACATCATTTTCGATGTAAAAGAATTTTTCATCCCCTTGCGCAGCATGTGCAAATGAGCCTTTCTTAGCTCTTCTTTCTTGATCTTGCGCTTTTTCTGCTTTTGACTCATCTGCAGCTTGTTCTGCTTGCTCAGCCTCTCTTCTCTCCTCCTCTATCTCTTTTTCCTGCCGGCTATCTTGCTCTTCTTCTCCGGCTCTATCCTGCACTTGCTCTTGTTTCTCTGATTCCGGTTGCCTTTCAGGCGGTTCAGGAGCAAACCACAAAGAGTATCCGATCATTAATCCAAAGATCAATAACAAGCCTAAGACCGTGTTTTTATTCATATGTCTAAATTTTTCAAAATATTGATAGTGTCATTATTATGTTTTCTTGCTTTTGTCTCTTATTGCCATTTGCTTCGCGTCATCTTTAGTCATTTGCGCTTCGCGCGTCATTTTGCTTTACTATATTCTAATTCATTTGCTTCAGGGCTTTCTGAGACGGTTATATTTGACAGCAGCCGGACACAGGAGTATAGAAAATGACTATTAATGACTACTAATGACAATAAATGACATTGTTTTCCTTGCAATATCCAGCTCGCCCATCCCATGATCAAATAAACCACTGCTTTTCTGCAACTTATGCTTTAATCGCAAATTACAGGGCACAAAGATAATCAAATCCTTAAAGTTCCGAATCAATACAATGAATTGAAATTGCCTACAGCAACTTTTAATTTGAACCAGTATTTTGGTTATATTTCAACGCCGCTTCAATAAACCCGATAAATAAAGGGTGAGGATTGTTAACTGTACTTTGATACTCCGGATGAAATTGAACACCAATAAACCAGGGATGATCTTTAAGTTCAATTATTTCAACTAAATCATTTTCTGGATTAATTCCTACCGGCATCATTCCATGATCTTCAAAATCTTTTTTGTAATTATTATTAAATTCATACCGGTGTCTGTGCCGCTCTTCTATAATTTCTTTTTCATACATCCGGAAAGTTTTGGAATTCTTTTCAAGCTTGCAGGAATACTTCCCTAAACGCATGGTTCCTCCTTTATCCTGAACATTCAATTGTGACCCCATCAGGTCAATTACAGGAAACTCTGTTTCAGAATTCATTTCAGTAGAATGAGCACCCTTCATCTCCAAAACATTTCTGGCAAATTCAATAGCAGCACATTGCATACCCAAACAAATCCCCAGAAAAGGAACATTGTTTTCTCTGGCATAGCGAATAGCTTCTATTTTTCCTTCTATTCCTCGCGTCCCAAACCCCGGGGCTACCAAAATCCCATCCAGGTGGCCCAGTTTTTCTTCCGCTGTGTCATTTGAAATACTTTCGGAATGGATCATTTTTACCTTCACCTTGCAATCATTCATAACACCGCCATGAATGAATGCTTCATCTATGGATTTATAAGAATCCTGCAGTTCCACATATTTTCCGACTAATCCAATTTTCACTTCGGCAACCGGATTCTTCAGTCTGTTCAGAAAACTTTTCCACCGGGAAAGATCAGGTTCACGTTCGGATTTCACTTCCAGTTTTTTCAAAACCACCTGGTCAAGTTTTTCTTTGGCCATTAATAAAGGTACGTTATAAATCGTAGATGTGTCGATGGACTCGATAACTTCCGAGGAGTCCACATTACAAAATAAAGCAACCTTATCTTTCAATCCTTTATTAAGGGGATATTCTGTTCTGCAAACCAAAATATCAGGTTGCACTCCCAACTCCAGGAGTGCTTTTACTGAATGTTGAGTAGGTTTTGTTTTTAATTCTCCTGCTGCTGCCAAATAAGGGATAAGCGTAAGATGTATAACCAGACTATCTTTCCCTTTTTCCCAGCGAAGTTGACGTATGGCTTCTACATAAGGTAAAGACTCGATATCGCCTACGGTTCCACCGATCTCTGTCAGAACAAAATCATATTCCCCGGTCTTTCCTAAAGCTTCAATACTATTTTTTATCTCATCTGTAATATGAGGAATTACCTGGACTGTCTCACCCAAATAATCCCCACGACGTTCTTTTTGAATAACATTTTGGTAAATCCTTCCGGTGGTGATGTTGTTGGCCTGTGAGGTTGAAACGTCCAAAAAACGCTCATAATGACCCAGATCCAAGTCTGTTTCCGCACCATCCGAAGTCACATAACATTCGCCATGTTCATAGGGATTTAGTGTTCCCGGATCTACATTGATATAAGGATCCAGTTTTTGAATTGTCACCCGGTAACCCCGGTCTTGTAACAACTTTGCCAGGGATGCCGAAATAATACCTTTTCCTAATGAAGAGGTAACGCCTCCCAAAACAAAAATATATTTTGTTGATGTCATGAAAATTAATCTTTTACGGTTTTAGATTCCGTTTCGCAAAATACAAAAAAAATACTCCCGGTTAATTATCTCTAATAAAGTTTTTTAAACAACCTGTATTTTGATAAGAATAAGAAAATGATCAATCATTTAACAAATAGTTGAATATTCAAAACAACTACTCTCAAAAAACATTATCTTTGCACCACTTAACAAAAATTTTTATTGAATTTTGGTTGACAAATATAAAAAGTATTATCTTTGCACTCCATTTGAAAGAATCAACAATTCTAATTATTAAGACAGAAGCTTATGTATCTGACAAAAGAATTTAAAAAAGAAATATTTAAAAAATACAACTCTTCCGAGGAAAACACTGGATCACCGGAAGGTCAGATTGCGTTATTTACATCACGCATTAAACATTTGACCGAACACCTGAAAATAAACAAAAAGGATATGAATACGGAACGTTCTCTTGTCCGTTTGGTAGGCAAAAGAAGAAGGCTTCTTGACTATCTTAAAGAAAATGATATTGAGAGATACCGTAATATCATTAAAGAATTAGGAATTCGTAAATAAAGCAATACATTATATTTTGCATAAAAAGGCTGTCCCCAAAGGCAGCCTTTTTTTCTATTATCTTATCCACAAAATTGAATTTCCGACACTTTAGATACCGGAGTTTTATTTCCAATGGTGTATGTTAAATTGGTAAAATTGCATTACCTTTGTATTCAATAAGAAATAAAAACGTGTAAAAAGAAGTAGTACACATAATTAATTTAAAGAAGTATGACCAAAATTGGTATTCAAGAAACATTTCATTTAGGAGACGGTGCGTCTACGACGCTTGAAACCGGAAAATTAGCCAAGCAGGCTGATGGGTCAGTAGTAGTAAAACATGGCGACACCATGTTGCTGGCCACTGTAGTATCGAACAAAGAAGTAAACAAAGACGTAAATTTCTTACCTCTAACCGTAGATTACAAAGAAAAATATGCTGCTGCGGGACGCTTCCCGGGCGGATTTTTCAAACGTGAGGCTCGCCCTTCAGAATATGAGATTCTTATCTCACGCCTCATCGACCGCGCCCTTCGTCCTTTATTCCCCGATGATTATCGCGGGGAAACACAAGTTTTAGTATCTCTTATATCCGCAGGTAAAGATATCTCACCTGACGCTTATGCCTGTCTGGCTGCATCAGCAGCACTTCAGGTCTCAGATATTCCAATTGAGATGCCCATCTCTGAAGTGAGAGTGGCCCAAATTGACGACAAATTTGTGATCAATCCATTACGCTCGGAACTGGAAAACGCTACTTTAGAGCTCATCGTAGCCGGAACCATGGAAAATGTCAACATGGTTGAAGGGGAAATGCAGGAAGTGTCGGAAGAGACCATGATGGAAGCTATCAAAGCGGCTCATGCAGCCATTAAGGTGCAGTGCCAGGCTCAGATTGAACTACGGAAGAAAACAGAAAACGAAAAAGGCGAAATTACCATCCGTGAGTATGAGCATCCCGAGCAGGATGAAGAACTGGAAAAGAAAATATGGGAAAGCACCTATGATAAAGCATATGAAATAGCTTCCGGCAATATCACCGACAAACATGAAAGATCGGAAAAGTTTAGTGCGATCATTGATGAATTTATCGAGTCCATGTCCGAAGAGGAACAGGAAGAAAAAGCATCACTGGCAAAGCATTATTATCATGATGTCCAGAAAGATGCTATCCGCAACATGGTACTGGATAAACGAACACGCTTAGACGGCAGAAAGCTGGATGAGATTCGTCCGATATGGTCAGAAATAGATTATCTGCCCGCAGCTCATGGCTCCGCCGTTTTTACTCGCGGAGAAACACAATCACTTTCTACGGTAACATTAGGCTCTAAGCTTGATGAGCAGGTCATTGACGGTGCTATTATCGAAGAAAAACAAGATTTCATCCTTCATTATAACTTTCCTCCTTTCTCTACAGGAGAAGTTAAACGTATGATGGGCACCAGTCGAAGGGAGCACGGACATGGAAATCTTGCTCTTCGCGCACTTAAACCAATCATGCCTGCTTCAGAAGACAATCCTTACACTATCCGGATTGTTTCCGATATTCTGGAATCCAACGGGTCATCATCAATGGCTACGGTTTGTGCCGGTACGCTTGCTTTGATGGATGCCGGAGTGAAAATCCAAAAACCGGTTTCCGGTATTGCAATGGGACTCATTGCAGACGATAAGTCAGACAAATATGCTGTCCTTTCTGATATACTGGGTGATGAAGACCATCTGGGAGATATGGACTTTAAGGTTACAGGTACCCGGGAGGGAATAACAGCATGCCAAATGGACATCAAAGTAGACGGCCTTTCCTATAAAGTAATGGGAGAAGCTTTAGAACAAGCTAAAGCCGGCCGTATGCATATCCTGGATAAAATGACGGAAACGATTGAAAAACCACGGGAAGATTATAAAGATTTTGTGCCGAGAATTGAATCTCTAATTATTGCTAAAGAATTTATTGGCGCTATTATCGGTCCCGGAGGAAAAGTAATTCAGGAAATTCAAAACGAAACCAACACAACAATTACAATTGAAGAAGTTGGTGAATTTGGCCATATAGATATCATGTCTCCTGATAAGGAGTCTATTGATAAGGCCAAAGAAAGAATACGCCTGTTAACAACTGTACCCGAAGTTGGTGAAGTATACACCGGGAAAGTGAAAAACGTTGTTGCTTTTGGTGCTTTTGTTGAAATACTTCCCGGAAAAGAAGGGTTATTGCACATCAGCGAGCTGGAATGGCGTCGCGTAAACAATGTGGAAGATATTCTTAAAGTTGGTGATGAAGTACAAGTAAAACTTATTGAAGTAGATAAAAGAAGCGGAAAACTTAAGCTTTCCCGCAAAGCTCTTCTGCCAAAACCTGAAAAGGACAAGTAGAATT
>JBNJGZ010000079.1:1573-3521 GCA_051748065.1 Bacteroidota bacterium | reverse complement strand
TTCCTTTATAAAAAAAAGCACCTTTCCAAATCGGTTAGGTGCTTTTTTTTGTTTCAAATCCACTGACTTTATTGTCAGAGGCATTTTACACGCCATATTCTTTACGGGCATACATCGAATAAAAGATGATAAATAATGTAACAAAAACACTTAGCACTGCAGAAGGCATTGCCACAACTTCATCTTCAAAAAAGGTCATTGCCACAACAGCTGAAAAAGCAGAACTTTTGATTACCATCATTAACGTTGAACTAATAATTCTTGAAGTTTTTACTTTATTCGCTTTTACCACTTTTCCATAAACAAAAGCCAGAACAAACATCGCTATAATAAACACAAGCGATGTCAGCAACAATATATATGGATTACTAAATATCATATTACGGCTCATCCCTACAATCGGAGTAATCACAATAAAAAATCCCCATTTAACTACGTAGGGTCTTATTTTACTTGTAGTTGAAATAATTTTCGGATGCCGCAAAAATCTTGAAAGAATTAAAGGAATAATAATTAATTTTATCAGGATCATAAAAATTTCCATCGGGTCAATTATTGATTTTCCGAGGAAAATTAATACAATAGCCGGAGCTAGAATCATTGCTACAATGTGCAATCCGAACACCCCGCTCACAGAAAAATTAATATCTCCTTTGAGCATGGTTGAAAAAGGAATTATCGATGGTCCAGGCGGAGCTGCAGCTATCAAAACAAATCCGGCCCATAACAAAAAGTTTTCTTCCCCGGGAAAAAATAATTTTGATATCCCTATAACGATAAGCCCGAACAAAATATAATTAAGCAATACAGAAATACCAATAGGGATTAGCGCGTTTTTTAACGGGATCCAGCTTTTAAATGTAAATCCTGATGTGGCAGCTATCATAACTATAGCTAAAGCATATAGTGAAATATCAGATAAAAACTCAGTACCTTTACCAAAAATTAATCCTGAGACAATAGCTAAACTCAGGACAAAATCACGATGATTGACAATTTTACTTACTTTTTCTATCATTCTGGGTATTTTTGTTCGTTGATTTAACAATTGATTTTAAATAAAGTTGACATTATATGCACTTGTTCTATCATTCAGATGCCGGTTTCTCTTCTTCATTCACTTTTAATAAAGAAGAGTCAGGACATATAGCCAAAGTGCTCCGGCTTAAACCCGGTGACACAATCCACCTGACAAATGGGTTAGGATATTTTTATCCGGCCGAAATCATAGAGTCCAACCCCAATAAAGTCCGAATTAATATTCTGGAAGAGAATCATCAGCCTCGCAGAGATTTTTTTATTCATATTGCATTGGCACCAACGAAAAACATAAAACGTACCGAATGGTTTGTGGAAAAAGCAGTGGAAATTGGTATAGAAAAGATCAGCTTTTTTCACAGCCGGCATTCGGAACGAGACATCATAAAACCGGAACGGATCAGAAAAGTAGCCATTGCTGCTATGAAGCAATCCCAAAAAGCTTATTTACCTGACATTAACGACATATCAAGTTTTGAGGATGTTTTAAATAATGCTGATGAATCACATAAATGGATGGCTCACTGCGACAGTCACAGCACAAGAACACATATTGACTCTGCTAAACCGGGAGAGAGTCACATTATATTAATAGGTCCGGAAGGAGGCTTTCACCCGGATGAAATAGCGGAAGCAGAGAAAAAAGATTTTACGTCCATTGAACTTAGCCCCTATCGATTACGAACAGAGACAGCAGCTTTAACAGCATGCCAATGGCTGAATATTCAATACACTAAAGACCTTTTTAATCGTTAAAAGCTACAGAGAACATAAAATCATTCCGTATTTTGATAAATAGCTTTTACCTTTGCACATAAATATCATACAAAATTATGAAGAAACTACTCACAATAACAATATTATTATTTGCCATTACAGCTCAGGCACAGGATCAACCAGGCATAAAGAT
>JBNJGZ010000079.1:0-1473 GCA_051748065.1 Bacteroidota bacterium | reverse complement strand
ACACAGATAAATACTTAAAAAAACCAAAAACTTTTAATATCCCATATTGTTGATATTATGGTGAAACATTATTATATTTGTCGCCCAATTACAAAGTATGAAAACAATTTAAAAATTATTAAATCTTATTAGTTATGAAAAGAATTTTAATTTCCGCAATTTTGCTTATTGCATTTGTGGGTGTACAGGCGCAGACCATTAACTCTCCACAGATCAATGAAAAGCACAAAGAAGATGCAAAACAAATTGAGAAAAAAGCCGACTCAAAAGCAGGAAGCTGGTTCGAACCAACATTGAATCTTTTGAATGACTTTTACGGTGGCAGTTATGACAATGCTGTTACACTTTATTCAAACATTCTGTGGCCAGATTCAGCTGCTCAGTATTTAAGTAACGGGCCAACACATGCATGGTTAAATTCTATGGGTTTTGTTGTTGATCCTTATGCTGACTGGTATTCACAAGCTATTGACATTGACAATCAAAACGTAACGAACATCTCTCTCGACTCACTGTATATCGTGGGATGGTACGAAAACGTAAATGGTGTATTTGAAGATACGCTTGTTTTCGAGATTGTCGTTGATACAGCTACTACCGAACCTGCTTTTTCTAACATTTTCTACACAGACTCCAGCGCATTTTTTAGCGCCCCTAAAATGCAGGGAAACAGCACATTAAAAGGTTTCGAGGCCCGTCTGACCGACCCGAATAAATATGTTATCAAGCATGTTCTTACAGATCAGGACTCAACTATGGGTGGTGGTAAAATTATGAATTTTGCTATTGATGATTATATTTCATCAGGTATAGACATTAATCCGGAAGAAGTAGTAGGCATCAGCGCTACTTTTGTTCCCGGATATTCCTACAATTTCGGTGACACTATTTTCGATTATGATGCTTCAACACCACATGCATTAAAGAATGCTATGCGTATCGGTTTCTATGCTACCGATGATTCACAAGCAAATCCGGACTTGTTCCTTGATCCATACAATGATGCAGGTCATTTTAACGGAACATATATCACTGAAACTGATGGACGCTATAGCCTCTACGACTCATCCAGTCCATTAAATGAGTGTATGCTCCCACAAACTTCTTGGGGCATGTACATAGGTACTTACTTCGACTACACAGTTGGTGTTGAAGAAAACAAAAACACCATGGAAATGAGCATTCATCCTAATCCTGTTACAGACCAGATTAACATTTCCGTAGAGGATTATAACAATGCTTCATTAGAAGTTTATAACCTGTTAGGCGAAGTTGTTAAATCAGAAACGATTAACAGTCCTAACACAAATGTTAATGTTTCCGGATTAAATAACGGTACTTACATTGTACGCGTTCTTAGCGGAGACAAAGTTGCTACACAAAAAGTTGTGATCAACAAATAATAATACAATTTATTATCTCAAAAAAAGCCTGCTTGCAAAAGCGGGCTTTTTTTATGCCCTGGATTTTATA
>JBNJGZ010000078.1:2265-9551 GCA_051748065.1 Bacteroidota bacterium | reverse complement strand
CAATGAATCTTTTTGGAAATCAATTGTGAAAAGCCTGGGTAAAGAATTTGAAATCTGGACGAAATTACCATCCGATCCGAAGTTAAACTAAACAGTGTCTGTCTATAAAGTGGACAAGGTGTCTTAGTGATCATGTCTCTGTTCAGAAGGTTCCATTTACAAAGCCTGCCCCGCATTTATCGGGGGCTTGCGCAGCCCGAAAATGCGCAGTTTACTCAGGTAAATGAGCAATTTTCGGGCAAGCGTAACGCAGTAAATGGAACTTTATGGACAGAGACTAAACAGCTAAACAACAGCATAAAAAAAAGCATTGTTGAAATTTCAGCAATGCTTTTCTGGGGAGCAACTTTTTAATACCGTGGCTGATTTTGCATTCTTTTCCTTGGCTCCTCTATCTCACCCTCTTCAGCCTCTTCTTCTTTTTCTATACTATCCAACAGCACTTTATCATATCCATCTTCCCATTTGACTTTTTTCACTACTTCTCCTTCTTTATTTTTTGTAATCCAAATACCGTCTTTATAACCATCTATGTATTTTCCCTTTTTGTATACTTTCCCGGAGTTATGATAAACTATATACTCACCATGCATGGTGCCGTTTTCATACGAAATTTCGAATTTTGGATTTCCATTTTCAAAATATTGTTTCCATTTGCCATGCTCTTCACCATTACGATAAGTGATCTCTTCAAGCACTTCCCCTGTTTTTCCATAATAACCAATCCAGGTGCTATCCGCTACTCCTTCATTATAATATTCCTGCTTTATGAGTTCTCCCCGGTTGTTATAATAAAGCCAGGTACTGTCTTTTTCTTTGTTAAGATATTTTCCCTCGGCCATTATTTTACCGTTTTTATGATATTCTTTTACACGGACTACATTGGAGGATTCCGAATAAACAGCTTCTGTTTTTATATTCTGGTTCCGGTGATAATGCGTAAATTTTCCAACGGGTTCTCCATGGTCAAATTGACCCTCATATTTAAGTTTGCCATAATTATCTTCTACTTTCCATTTCCCATGTTTTTTTCCGTCCTCATCATGTTCATTTACCTGTGCAAACAAAACCTGAGTAAAGAGGAGCAAAAAGATTAGCAAATAATTTCTGATAATCACTTTGTTCATAGTCTAATTTTATTTTAAAATAGTACTTATCCTGTCTTTTCGGGATAAAATCTCATATTTATTTTCGTCCTGAAGAACGATACCTATTTATTACCTGATTTTCTATTTGTTAATTAAAGCATCAACTTTCAGTACTCATCTGTTCGGATAACATTTTAGCAAACTCCAACAGATTATCAAAGCTATAATCTATAAATTTATAATGATCTCTTGCTAACTGTTGATCTTTGCCAACCAAAACAGTAATCATATTCAGTCTTCGTCCGAAAATCATATCGTTTAATGTGTCTCCTACCATAATTGACTTTTTCAGATTAATCCCCGGAAAATCCCTTTGAGCCTGCAGTGCCATGCCAACCTGAGGTTTACGGCATAATGGTTGAAATTCTTTTAAATCGGGACAAAAATAAACTTTGTCAATTCTTCCGCCGGTTTCCTTAACACTATTGAGCATCTTCTCATGAATAGCATATAAATCTTCCGTATTCATCAATCCTTTACCTATACCCTGTTGATTTGTAACGACGACTATGTGTTGAAAAATTTCCGAAAATATTTTTAATGCTTCATGCACACCTTCCAAAAATTCAAACTCTTCAGTTTTCGTCACATATCCTTCGTTTATACGCTGATTAATTACACCATCCCGGTCTAAAAAAAGTGACCATATCCCGTCAATTTGGTTTAAAGATTTCCTGTTCTTTTGTTGCATCAGTAATTCGCTTTATTACCGAATAAAACTTCTTCTACCCACTGACATAAAATATGTCCAATAAGTCCATGAGCTTCCTGTATCCTTGGTGTATCATTATCTGGAACATTAATCAGCAAACCGGCAATTTCGCTTAATTGACCACCGGTTTCCCCTGTTAGGGCAATAGTAAACATTCCCTGTTCTTTTCCTGCTTCCAAAGCACGGACAATATTTTCCGAATTCCCTGAAGTAGAAAACCCGATCAAAATGTCTCCTTCCCTGCCCGCGGCTTTTACCATTCGTGCATACACATCCTCAAAACTGTAATCATTTGCTACGGCTGTCAGATAAGAGGTATTCACATGCAAAGCTTCTGCATAGAGCGGCTCGCGGTCAAAATAAAACTTTCCGGACAATTCAGCAGCTATATGTTGAGCATCGGCTGCACTACCACCATTACCACACAGAAGAACTTTCTGGTCCTGTTTAAAACATTCGACCATCTTCCGGGCAGCCATTTCTATCTTCTCCAATAACACATCATCATGGAATAGCTTTTCTTTGGTACTGATAGAAGCTTTTATTGTTAGTTTTATGTCCATATGATATTGGTTAAACGACAAAGATAAGTTTTCATTTTTAAAAACCTAAATTTTTTCAAACCCTAAAATCTGTAATATTCTTTTGGCTCTTCTATTTAGTTTGCGCTTTTCCTACATTGCTATAGTTTTATTCAAAGCTGATGTATTGTAGACTTTTTCAGTAATGCCTTATTATACTGCAGTAATTATAAAGTTATTCCTCCAGAATCTAATCGCATAGCTACTAATAATAACAGCTTACACGAATAAAAACTGATTTTGATCCGGGGATAAACAAAAAAAGGACAAGTTTACTTTATCCGTGAACTTGCCCTTTTTTGTAGATACACCTAATTATTATTTTTTAAAATCACCTAACTCCCTAATTCCAATATTATTGATATAGCTGTAATGCTGAATATTTTGGGATCGTCCTTTATTAATAAACAACGAGGCGGCTTTATCATATTCCTGATCGCGATTTGAGTCAGCCAGCAACAGATGGCCAATAATAATATTACCTGCCATTTCCACAAGCCTGCGGGCATGGAAGTCCCAATATTCGTCATCTTCCATATCCCTTACTTTACGTACTGCTTTTTCATATTGATCTTTCATTTTGCCCAACATTTTTTGCAGATACTCTAGTTCCGGCTTCACTTTATTTTCGCTAAAGTCATTCATGACGTTCAAAAATGTTCCATTGCCCACTCCCCGGATAGCAGCGACAACCTGCAATTGGGAGGTACCTTCATAAATATTGGTAATACGGGCATCCCTGAAAATGCGTTCAACAGGATAATCTTTCATATATCCTGAACCGCCGTGCACCTGCAGAGCATCATAAGCAACCTGATTGGCATATTCACTTGCAAATAACTTCGTTAAAGGAGTAAATACATCAGCCAAACGCTGATATTTTTTCATTTCCTGACGCTCTTCTTTTTCCAGCTTTCGATCTTCATTTATAAACTGATACGTTTTATAAACATCCACATATCGACTGGTTTCATAGAGCAATGAACGCATAGCAGTGATCTTAGTTTCCATATCCGTCAGCATCTCATAAACGGCCGGAAATTTGATGATTGCAGTTCCGAATTGTTCCCTGTCGTGAGCATAGGTTAAAGCTTCCCGGTAGGCAGCTTCAGCGATACCCACAGACTGGGCACCCACGCCAAGCCGGGCTGAATTCATCAGGGCCATAACATATTTGATCAAGCCCATCTTACGGTTTCCGATTAGTTCTGCCGGGGCATCTTTAAAAACAAGCTCACATGTTGGTGATCCTTTAATGCCAAGTTTGTTTTCCACTCGTCGAACAGACATTTTATCTGCCTTTTTATCATAAAGGAATAGTGATAATCCACGACCATCTTTTGTTCCCTCTTCCGAGCGAGCTAAGACAAGGGCTATATCTGCATCTCCATTAGTAATAAAGCGTTTGACACCATTAAGCATCCATGTTCCCTTTTGCTCATCGTAATGTGCTTTCAACTGCACAGACTGCAAGTCAGAACCGGAATCCGGCTCCGTAAGGTCCATAGCAGCCGTTATACCATCGCGGTTAAAACGTGGTAACACTTCCTGACGCATTTCCTCATCGGCAAATTCGTGAATTGTCTCTGCGCAATCCTGAAGTCCCCAAATATTAGCAAATCCTGCATCAGCACGGGAAATTATTTCAGCTGACATAACATAAGGTACAATGGGAAAGTTCAGCCCTAAATATTTCCTGGGCAATGAAAGACCAAAAAGATTGGCATTTTTAAGCTTTTCAATATTTTCTTTGGTACCCTCAGCATATTCTACATGATTATCCACTACTTTTGCTCCGGTAGCATCCACATCTTCTGCATTTTCTGCAATTGTATCACCGGAAATTTCGCCAATAATATCCAGTACCTTTTCAAAATTATCCAAAGCATCTTCAAAGTCTTTGGGTGCATCATCGTATGTTTCGTAATCTTCAAAATTTCGCTCTTTCAATTCTACGATTTTCTTCATCAAAGGATGCGAAAGGTGAAATTTCAAATGCTTATTATCTGTGAAAAAATTAGCCATTATTTACGTTTTTTCTGTTTTACTTCGCGTATTTGCGATAATATTTAATCATTTTTGGAAGGACTTCTTCCACCTTGCCATTAATTGCATAATCGGCAATTTGGTTAATTGGTGCTTCTGCATCCGGATTAATTGAAATAATTTTAGCACTATGTTCCATTCCGGCGCGGTGTTGCACAGCTCCGGATATTCCACAGGCAATATACAATTTGGGACGAACGGTAACTCCGGTTTGACCGACTTGTCTTTCATGTTCAGCAAAACCCGCATCAACAGCTGCACGAGAAGCTCCAACATCTGCGCCTAAAACATCAGCCAATTCATAAAGTAATTTAAAATTAGCTGCTGAACCCACGCCATATCCACCACTCACAATAATCTGCGAACCAGTAATATTAACTTTTTTCTCTTCGATATGACGTTCAATGATGTCAATAACGAAATCTCCTTTATTGACATATTCTTCTACTTTCAAGTTATAAACTTCGGGGTCTTTCGGTGCTGAAACCTTCTCTAACTTCATCACTCCTTCTCTGACGGTAGCCATTTGCGGGCGTGTATCCGGGTTGATGATCGTAGCAATAATATTTCCTCCGAAGGCCGGTCTTATCTGATACAAGAGGTTCTCATATTTTACATCCCTCTTCTTGTCATGGTGATCGCCAAATACCAGGCTTGTACAATCTGCCGTTAGTCCGCATTTCAATGTAGAAGCAACTCGTGGGGCAAGATCACGACCAGTCGGAGTAGCTCCAAGTAAGGCTATTTCCGGTTCGCGTTCTTTGAATAACTTAGAAACGATGCTGGCATGAGGCAGAGTTGTATAGGGAAACAAACGTTTATCCTCGGCTAAATGCAGGATATCAACACCATAAGGCTTAACCTCTTCAACAATGTTACTAAGGTCAGCCCCGATAGCCACAGCCTCCAGTTTTACCCCAAGCTCTCCTGCCAGTTGGCGGCCTTTTGTCAGTAGCTGAAGACTTACATCAGCAACCTTACCTTCTTCCGAAATTTCGCAATAAACAAATATATTATTCACGGTTAATGGATTTTTCATTAGTAACTATCCGATTACATGACTTGTAATCAGGTCTTTCATTAATTTCTCAATGTCTTCATCAGATTCTGACAATGTCACAGAATCTTTTTGTTTGAAAACAACATTTTCAATTTTTTTAACTTTGGTCGGAGAACCCTGAAGACCTAAATTTTCATGATTAACCTCCAAGTCATCAACAGTCCATTCATTAATCTTATGAACTGATTTTGCATTAACCATATTGGTGTAATCTTCGGTTTCATTCTGCAATTCGCCTATCGTGCGTGCATTTTTAAATTTAAGCAACCGTTTGGCATTTCTTGGTCTGCAGGGATCGGCAGAAGAATGAGCCGTAAGCACAACAGGCATTTTCACGGCAACTTCTTCCACGCCTCTATCCAGGCGACGTTTGACTGTAATTTTTGTTTTTGTAATTTTTTCAATATTCTCCGCATAGGTAATTTGCGGCAGCTTCAGTTTCTCAGCCACCTGCGGCCCTACCTGAGCTGTATCTCCGTCAATAGCTTGTCGTCCGGCAATTAACACATCAAATGGCTGTAATTTTCGAGCACCAGCAGCTAATGTATAGGAAGTAGCCAGGGTGTCTGACCCGGCAAATTTCCTGTCTGTAAGCAAGTATCCATCATCAGCACCCCGATACATGGACTCGCGTATAATGTCTGCTGCGCGTGTTGGCCCCATTGTCATAACAATCACTTCCGTGTCCGGATGATTATCTTTTACTTTCAATGCCATTTCCAAAGCATTCATGTCTTCGGGGTTGAAGATCGCAGGCAATGCACCCCGGTTTACTGTCCCATCTGCTTTCATAGCATCTTCACCCACATTACGGGTATCAGGGACCTGTTTTACAAGTACTAAAATCCTAAAGCTCATATCTTTTATTCCGTAAATTTTTCTCTTTTCTTCCTGGTTTTTCCGAAGGCAAATATAGAAAAAATGTAGTATATATCTTTTTTCCAAAATTTACAAACTAACAAAGTTATTTACAGTCCCTGAATACTTAGTTTGAAATTTACACGAATACCCTGCAAATGCAGCAATTTGCTGATTTGATATTGCCTGTTAAAATTTATTAACACAAAACGCAATTCTCCATAAACACGATAACTAGCCAGTACCCGATTTTGTCGAATTTGGTTGAAACAAGTCAACTATTTATCTGCTTCTATTTTATTCAAAAAATCATCCGTAGCATCCAGTTTTAATGGATCGATCTCATTACCCCAATAAACAGTTGTATGTGGAAATGGTATCTCAATATTGTTTTGATCGAATGCATTTTTAAGACGTTTTCTGAATTCCCTGCCTATCGCCCATTGTTCCATGGGTACAGTTTTTATCCGGGCTTTAATAACGATAGCACTATCAGCAAATTTATCAAGGCCGAAAATTTCTATAGGCTCTAAAATGGCATCACGATATTCCGATTCATTTTGCAACTTATCCCCTACTTGTTTTATAATATCCATAACCTGCTGCGGATCTTCTTTGTAAGCTACACCAATATCAAAAATCATTGCTGACCAATCTTTAGTCATGTTTGAAAGTGAACTAATACTACCATTTTGAAATATATGGACGACACCTGAAAGGTCGCGAATCGTGGTTGTCCGGAATTCCATTTTTTCTACTAAACCGGCTGTTCCATTAATAATGACTACATCACCTGTTCGCATGTGATCTTCTAATATCACAAAAAAGCCTGATATAAAATCGCGAACCAACTCCTGGGCTCCAAAACCTACAGCCAAACC
>JBNJGZ010000078.1:0-2165 GCA_051748065.1 Bacteroidota bacterium | reverse complement strand
TCTTTTTTAATTTTTATACTATAGCGAACGAATTTAATAAAAAGATAAAAACCAGTTTCAATGTATGTTTTTTTCTCAATTATCAAAAGTTATATTTCAACCGTAAATAGTACAATTGACCCACATTGCCGTATTCTGTGTTTTCTTCTCCAAAGAACAATTGTGAAGTCACCATAACATCAAGATTTTGACCTAATGAATATGTAACGGTAGGCCCGGAAAACCATGAGCCGTCAAAAGGATTAATAATAGTGGAAATATCTGCATTTAACAAAGGAGTAACGGGATAACTCATTTGCAAAAACACTTCTGACTTTGAAGGCGTTAACGTTTTCACGGACAAATCCTGATTAGTCATAAACATTTGGGATCTGGACGCCTTATCTGTTGTTCCTTCGCTATTGTATAAAAATCCGCCATTCAGGTAAAAACTATTCGGGAACATATAATCCATACTAACAGAGGCTACCAATTGTCCGGTAGTATCTTTCAGGTTTGCTTTATGTTGAAACCAGGTAGCCTCTCCTCTGAATCCGGCGCCACCAATATGCCCGGTCCAGCCAGCTCCTATTATTGCATCTCTTTTTTTATATCCTCCAAGAAATTGCCAGTCATAGCCAAATTTATTAAAGCGATACATACCTGCTATGGCCATTTCATCCCAGTCTTTACCGGTTTGCCATACTATTTCGGCAGAGGATGCCGGACTTGTATAATATTGTACTTTCACCGCATCCGTGCCGGGGCGCTCTTCATAATCAAAATCAAAATAATTGAATGTATTAAAAATATCATTCGGATTCCAGACCATATTGATGCCCCAGTTTATTCTTTGACGTCCGGCCCGAAAATGCCAATTGTTAATTGTATAATCTACATACATCCGGTCAACCATAGAGTGGAGGATATAGCCATTACCATAAAAAATTGACTCTGACAAGTCTAAAAACCCATCATCCTGATTCAACATTTCAGCATACCTATTGGGGGAATTCCCAAATCCATTCATCAGCTTAACAAACTCTCCGAACATCAATCGGTTACGACCTTCTAACACGAAAGTAAGTTGATTATTGGGATAATACGCGAAGTTTAAGCGGTTATGCAAAAGATTATCAGTAAAGATTTCATCCTGCAAAAATGTTTGATCATTGGGGTTAATCACTGTCTGTAAACTTTTCATATACCCGCTGAACTCAACATTTTCTGTTTGACCATTCACATTAACAATTAAAGTAAATAGCATTAGGACTACAAACCATCGCTTCATAATTTTACATTATTTTAGATTGAGAAAAGATTGATGTAGATTGATGCGATTATTTTTTCTGACAATCAACCTTTTAATTTTTCCTTTAGTTATTGTTTGTTTTATGTATTCCGGTCATCTTTAACCTTCCCGTCTTCAATTGTAACAACCCGCCTTGCCTTATCTACGACGCGCTGATCATGAGTAGAGAAAATAAAAGTAATCCCTTCTTCTTTATTTAATTTTTCCATGATGTCCAATAAATTTTCAGAAGTTTCCGAATCGAGATTGGCCGTAGGTTCATCCGCCAGCACAAACTTAGGTTTCGAAGCCAGGGCTCTGGCCACTGCAACACGTTGTTGTTGTCCGCCGGATAATTTTGAGGGCCGACTATCCATTCGTTCACCCAGACCAACAGCCTTAAGTAATTGTTCGGCTCGCTGCCTTCGTTCCTTTAAAGGTTTTTTTTGGAGATGCATAATAAACTCTACATTTTCCCGGGCTGTCATCACCGGAATAAGGTTATAAGCCTGGAAAACAAAACCTATGTTCTTCAATCGAAAATCAATCAATTCCGAAGGAGAAAAATGGGCCAGATTGACATCATTAATAATAACTTCGCCTTTAGTAGGAATATCGAGCCCTCCTACAATATTCAGTAACGTGGTTTTTCCCGAGCCGGAGGGGCCAACCACAGCCGCAAATTCCCCCTTATCAAATTTTAAATCAATCCCATTAAGCGCATGCACAGGCACGGCTACTGAATTATAGACTTTTTCCAGATTCTTTATTGTTATTATACTCATCGCAGGTTGATTTTAATTAGTGTTTGTCCATAATGTCCAATTTCTGCGTTATGCTCGTATTTAAAACAGTCATCCCGATGTTACAATCGGGACTCCTTGGTTTTAAATAC
>JBNJGZ010000077.1:0-9604 GCA_051748065.1 Bacteroidota bacterium | reverse complement strand
AGAACCACCCCAGTTGATACCTTTACCAGTAAGTGTACCTACGTGCTCACGTGCAAGTTTTTTATACATTCCATAAAGGAATCCGATTTCACGTCCACCAACACCAATATCGCCGGCCGGAATATCTGTATCAGGACCGATCAGTTTCCATAACTCAAGCATATAACCCTGACAGAAACGCATAATTTCGTTGTCGGATTTTCCTTTGGGGTTAAAGTCTGATCCACCTTTGCCACCACCTAAAGGAAGTGTTGTTAAGGAGTTTTTGAAGATCTGCTCGAAACCAAGGAATTTAAGGATACTTAAATTAACACTCGGGTGAAAGCGAAGTCCGCCTTTATAAGGTCCGATTGCATTATTAAATTGAACACGGAAACCACGGTTAACGTGAACTTTATTATTGTCATCAACCCAGGATACCTTAAATGTTAAAACGCGGTCCGGATCAATTAAACGCTCAATGATACCTGCTTCTTCAAATTGTGGATTCTCACTTACTGTATCTTCTAAAGATTCCAATACTTCATGTACTGCCTGTAGATATTCTACTTCACCCGGATTTTTCTTTTCCAGGTCTGCCATAATTTTTTCCAATTGCATAATTCTATGTTTTTTTGTGAATTAATAGAATATAAATATTATTTCTTCATGGACAAAAGTAGATTATTCTGAATTCCCACACATTTTTTTTCCTTATTATTTCCAATGTTTTGAATTGATATTTCTAAAGGTCTGTATTGATATATATCAACCTTCAGATTGCTTTTCAACAATTCCTTAAAAATTTATATTTTAGCAGCGCAATTTCAGACCACATGAATAAAGAAGAAAACAAAATAAATCATCTGATCGATAATCTTAATGAAAGGAATAAGGAATTAAACTGTCTTTATCGTATCGATGATCTTCTCAAGAATGCAGAGCAACCTATTAATGATGCTCTAAAAGAGCTCACCCGGATCATTCCTTCCGGATTCCGTTATTCGGATATCTGTGCCGTAAAAATTACGTATGACGGATATGAAGTTAAGTCCGATAATTATGTTAATACAGCCCTGAAAATGCAAACCCCCCTTTGGGTAGAAGATAAAAATGCAGGAAATATTACGGTTATTTATGTCAAGCCTGTAAAATCCGAAAAGGGCATTTTTTTATCCCAGGAGTACAAATTATTATCGACTATAGCGGAAAAGATTGGAAGTTTTATTTTATATAAAAATTTAAAAGCTTCTCTGAATAAATTAGAACAAGATAAGAAAAGCCAACAAACCGGCAAACCAGCTAAAGAAAATGAACTTATCGACTGGTTGAAAGGGTATCATTTGAATGATTCTGAAATAGACCAGATACTGCAATTCAAAGTTAGTTTTAATAAAGGAGAAACTATCTGTAAACAGGGAGCTATCACTTCATACGTGATGATCCTGTCGGAAGGCCTCACCAAAAATTATCTGGAAGGCTCTCAAGACAAAGGCTTTAATTTTAAAATTGTTACACCGTTTGATTTTATCGGGTTAACGTCACTTTATGGAAACAACCAATATCTTTTTTCAGGAACAGCACTGGCCCCTTCAACATTATACATGATTGAAAAGCAGGTGTTGAAAGACATTATCGCTAACAATCCGGATTTTACGGCAAAAATAATGGAATGGTACAGCAAAACGACCGAATATCATCTTAAGCGTCTGTCTTGCATAGCAAACAAACAATCCTTAGGACGCATCTCGGAGATTTTACTTTATCTGAAAGAAGAGGTTTTCCAATCCGATTTAATCCCCTCCTCTATCACCCGGAAAGATATTGCCGGATTAGCAGGAATGACAACCGAGAGCGCGGTTCGTATGCTGTCGGAACTAAAAAAAGACAATATTATTAAGGTGACAAACCGCGGTATTTCCATTCTTGATGATCAATTGCTCAAGACATTAAGTATGGCAGGATAGCATTTACAATTTCCACAAATATTTGCCTCACTCACTAAAACGAGTGACTAACACCTATACTAAATGTCCGCCCCGGATTCATCAATGTATAGATTTGATCTGACGCTTTAAATGATCTGTAAACACTTTTATCCCGGCTATTTAAAACATTGGAGATTTTAAAGTCAAGTTTCGTATTTCCTTCTTTTCCTAATTTTTTGTTCACACTGATATTCAACCCATGAAAAGGTTTTTGATAGACATCCGGAAAAAGTCCTCCACCCACAATTTTTAAAGTAGGTCCTTTTACATTGTAAAAAGCACCGGCATCCAGGCCCAATTCCTTATTGCCATAGGTAATTCCTGCGTTCAGCACATAAGGAGATTGTCCGGCCATCTGGCGATAATCATTTATAGCCTGTCCTTCTTTTTCAAATGTTTTGCGGGCATTGAATTCGGCATCGGTCATATCTACACGGGATTCAACAAGAGTAAGATTTCCGCTCACATTAAACCGACTCATAAAATCTGAAATAAAATCCAGATCTTTTCTAAACTCAAACTCAACGCCATACAAAAATCCATTGCCTACGTTCCTGGGCTGATATTCTGTACTTGTTTGTTGTTCGGGAATACGAACAAGTTCAATTGGATTGTCAAAATGTTTATAAAAAGTACTGACAGAAACTAACTGCCCTTTTTTCATATAAAATTCCCAACGGAGGTCAAAGTTGTTAATCCTGGTTTCGGTTAATTCACCATCCCAGCCTGAATAAGTAAACAAACTTCCATTAAAAATACGATTTGAAATGGGATCAAGGATTTGGGCGAACGATAGTTCTTTAAAAGAAGGCCTTGCTATCGTTCGGGTGTATGCAAACCTGATTTTTTGCATGCTGCTGAATTCATAAATAAGGTTAAGGGAAGGAAACAGGTCCATTGATTCAAGTACTTTTTCGTTGTCCAGGTTACGTCCATTTTCTGTATCACCGCTGGCATATTGCTGGTCACGTCCGGTGTGGCGCTGCACATAATTCTCCGCTCTTAGTCCTGCAATGGCTTTTAAACTCCGCAAAAGTTCGAATTCATTCATCACATACAAGGCTGTATTATGAACATTTGATGAATATGCATTGGGATTAGGATCATTGTTGCCCGATTGATAATATAGGCTATTAGGCTTATTGGGGTAAATATTTTCATCATCCAGAATATTGGAGGGATCGGGGTTTGACCAGGATTGCCCGCCAAAGAATTGCATATCATAAAACAGTATTTCATAATCTCTTTGTTTATAGGTATGGCTAAAACCAAACTTAAACTGAGCATTTTCTCCGTTAAATTTATATTTGCGTGTAACATCCATTTTAGATGTAACATTAACCTCATCCAGGTCGCGCCATATACGGGAAGGATTCCCTCCGGCCCCGGCATTAAAGGTAGTATCTAATTCTGTGTAGGTAAATGCGGTTTTTCGTATGTCCGGATCATCCGAGTCGGAAAAAGTTGGTGATACACGCCAATCTATTTCCCAGTCCGGATTAGCAAGGATATGTTTCCCGTTAAGCAAAATATTTGTCAGCGAACGCTGATTGTATTCCAGATTATCCGATTCAGCCACATATCCTGACTGCCCGACAGCCTGCCGGTCATTGTTAATAAGAAACCGCCCGGCTCTGCTGATACCATTTTGCAAATGCATTGCTGTTAACCGGATTTTTGAATTTTTGTTTTTATAAGCTAAACCACCCAGCAACCCCATTCTCACCTTGTGTTCTCCTAATTCTCCTTTTCGGGTGGTCGCCACGCGCATTTCATATTTTTCCGGGTCAATGTATCGTTGGTACTCTCCATAAAATACATCATCATAATATTTAAACGCTGATTTATAAGAAAGCGAAAAGATATATCCTAATATCCCCGGCGATTCTTCCTCATTGTCTTCCTTCAGGTCTATTTGATTTCCCAGCGAAATTCCGAAATCCGTATCCATAAAACTGTTTTGTCGGGTGGCCCCTAAAACAGGTTCAAAGGATTTGATAAAATCTGCGACTTCCTCTGTAGATGCTCCACTTATAGGTGTGGGGATATTATTTTGTTTTGCTCGCTCAGGTAAAGCTCGTGTTCCGTCGTCAAATCCGAGAAAGTCAGTACTTCCACCATCATAGGTTAAGTAATTTGAATTAAAATGCATATCAGGATTATAGGAAAGACCTGCAGAAACAGTTAATTGTTTCTTATCCGGAAAATCTTTGGTTTCAATATTTAATAATCCTCCTGTAAAATCAGCCGGCAAATCAGCCGTAAAATTCTTCTTAACCGTCATATTCGATATTAATCCAGACGGAAAAATATCCATTTGCAGGGTGTTCCGGTCAGGGTCAAGCCCCGGAATATCAACATGGTTCAACATACTTTTGGAATAGCGGTCGCCAAGGCCACGCACATAAAAATACTTCCCTCCTTCCACAGAAACACCGGTAACCCGTTTAACAGCTTCGGCAGCTGTGCCGTCTCCAATTAGTTCCATCTTCTGTGAAGACACTCCGTCCATTATAGCACTGGACTTTCGTTTGATTGATGTCAATGCAGACTCTGAAGACCGCACAATATCAGCTGTAACGACTACAGCATCCAATTCTTCCGTACTACTCTTTAGTCGTATGCTCTGAAGGCTGTTCACTTCGCCTGCTTTGACTTTCACATCTTCTATTATCATGGGTTGATAACTGATATAAGATAATTTCAAATCATAAGACCCTTCATCCACATTCAATGAAAATTTACCATCTAAATCTGTAATTGCTCCTGTTGATGTTCCTTTTATCAATACAGTAACTCCCACCAGAGACTCCCCGTTTTTATCATCAAAGACCTTCCCCCGGATTGTTCCTTTCTGTGCATATCCCATTACAGTTAAAAGGACTAGCAACGTCATCATTAAATTTCTCATAATGCTGATTTTATAAAAATGCAGAAACAGACTCAAAGATTTCGCTTTAAGTCTGTTTTCTGAATGTGTTATTTGACACCTGTTTTTACCTGACAAATACTTTGATATTGTTGACTTTCGTTTTTATAAATTTGATAATTCACCGTGCTGGAATGCCCATGTCCAGTTAAAGACAGTGATGTCTACAAAATCTTGCTTTCCTTCTTTAATGCCTGCGGGAACATTTCCTCCGGTAATATAGTCTGATAAATTTCCGGAAGGTATGTCCAGATAAACCTCATTGAAAGTTACGTCAGGAGCATCTTCAGGAGCAATATCAATAACCTGGCCTTGTTTAATATTGCGGATGGAGATATTTTTCATATCCGTTATTGTATTAGCATCTATATCAATCAAATGCCCTGATGAGCGACTATCACTATTAGCAATAACAAGTCCGTTTTTGATTGTATATCCATCTTCGTAAGACCCTTCCGGTCCGTCCAGCTCAAAATTGTGATCATCCGGTGTAATAACTACAAAGTTATCCACTGATCCACCCCAGGATTGATCGGCATCAAGGGCATCGTCATTTACATTCCAGCTAACAACATTTTTTACATTGACTGTTCCGCCAAACCATTCAAGCCCATCATCCTGATTGGAGACTACTTCAATATTTTCCACTACCGTACCATTACCAACGCCACCAAAAGTAAGACCGTTGATCTCGTTTCCGGCTCCAATATTAGAACCTCCGTGGCGAATAGAAATATACTTTAATTTACCGGAGTTATCAGCGGCATCATTTCCGCCATATAATCCATTAGGATCGGAAGTCGGAATACCTTCAATCTGGACCTCAGTTACATCACCGCCATCATTAGAAGCTGAGATAGGTGCTGATCCAAGAACTATAACACCACCCCATAATCCATCAATATCAGGATCAAGATTAGGGCTACCAAAATTGCCATCGGCAATATCTTGTGGTGTAATCTCATCGGCTACGGAAGTGAAAATAATCGGAGCATCCGGAGTACCCTCAGCCATTAACTTAGCTCCTCTGGCAACAAGCAAAGCTGTGGCATTTGATCCGGTTCCTGCTTCTCCTTTAATAATTGTGCCGGGCTCAATTGTCAATGTGGCTCCCTCTTCCACAGCAATACGACCACCTAATTGATATACTTTATCGCTCGTCCAGGTAGTATTTTCTGTAATATTTGAACTGATTACTTCATTTCCTGTTGCTGAATTATTATCATCATTGTTATCATCGTCATCTTTATCACAGGATGTAAAGGCAACAGATAAGCTTACAAAGAAAATAAATGCAAGCATTGACCGGAATTTCATTTGGATGTTTTTCATTTTTAATACCATTTTTTTTTAAGTTTGAAGAATTAATTTGTGATCTCTTTTTGATTTCTGAATGCAAATCAACACCTGTTATTGAACCTGAATATTAATTGGCTGTTACCTTTATATTAACTATCGAGAAACTGTTTTTACATTAACTTAATATTACATTAGGTTAAACATGAGTTAACATTAACTTAATATTAAAAAATGTTGGTGGAAATTATCGAATGAATATTTTTGCACGCAATAGTATAAAAGAAACGTTCATCTTTATTTAACCAAAAACCATGGAAACCTTTTTTATTGTTCTTGTTGGCATACTCTTTCTATTAGCCATTTCCGATTTAGTAGTAGGAGTAAGTAATGATGCTGTAAACTTTTTAAATTCAGCCATTGGTGCAAAAGTTGCTCCATTCCGTGTAATCATGATAATTGCTGCCTTAGGAGTATTGGTTGGGGCAACATTTTCGGGAGGAATGATGGAAGTCGCACGGAAAGGGATCTTTCACCCCGAGTTTTTCTCTTTTCAGGAAATCATGTTTCTCTTTCTGGCCGTAATGATAACAGATGTCATCTTGTTGGATATTTATAATACATTAGGGCTTCCCACTTCAACCACGGTTTCTATTGTATTTGAATTATTAGGAGCAGCTGTAGGACTTAGTTTGTTAAAAGTAATGCATAGTCCTGAAATCACAAGTATTAGTCATTATATTAATTCGGATAAGGCACTACAGATTATCTTCGGTATATTGCTCTCGGTAGTGATTGCTTTTGCCATAGGGGCTCTTGTGCAATATATTACCCGGCTGATATTTTCATTTAATTTTGAACGAAAACTAAAATATTTAGGTGGCATTTTTGGAGGCGTAGCCATTACAGCCATTACCTATTTTATCCTGATCAAAGGAGTAAAAGGTGCTACTTTCATGACAGATGCCACGAAAGATTACATTACATCAAACGCAGTGATTATCATAGGTTTTAGCTTTGTTTTCTGGACAATCATAACCCAGTTATTGCATAGTCTCTTCAAGGTAGATATTTTAAAGTTTATTGTTTTAATCGGTACTTTTGCTTTAGCCATGGCATTTGCCGGTAACGATTTAGTAAACTTTATCGGTGTTCCGCTGGCCGGACTGGCTTCATTTAAAGCCTTTGCCGCAGCCCCCGGACAGGATGCAACCCAGGTTATGATGGAAGCCCTGGCAGGGCCGGTTAAAACAAGTACAATTTTCTTAGTCGGAGCGGGTATTGTTATGGTTATTACGCTGTGGACATCCAAAAAAGCACGTTCCGTAGTAAATACTTCAATTGATCTCAGTCGTCAGCATGAAGGTACTGAACGCTTCGGATCCAGCGGATTTTCCAGGGTTATCGTAAGAAGAGCAATAGCTTTTGGAAAAACAGTTAAAATTGTATTACCCTCTACCACACGAAAATATATCAACAAACAATTTGACGCCTCTAAAACGAATGAAGAAAACGACAAAAGCGGTGTTTCTTTTGATAAGCTAAGGGCTGCCGTTAACCTGATTGTAGCTGCCATTCTAATATCTTTCGCAACATCATTGAAACTTCCTTTATCTACAACTTATGTAACGTTTATGGTAGCTATGGGGACTTCATTAGCCGACAGAGCATGGGGCCGTGAAAGTGCCGTATACCGGATTACCGGTGTGCTTTCCGTAATCGGTGGTTGGTTCCTTACTGCTTTATCAGCTTTTACTGTAGCTTTTATTGTTGTAAACTTTATCAGTTGGGGAAAAGTATATGCAATTGCTATCATGGTAATTATTGCAATCACTATGATTATCCGTACGCATAAATTACATAATAAAAGAACAAAAGCATCGGAAAAGAAAAAACAGCAAGAATTAGCCCTGGTTGACAATGCCAGCGTAATGAAAAGTTGTTCGTTGAAAACCAAAGAAATTGTCGAAAGTATCAATCAGAATTATAAGGAAATTATTAATTCTCTTTATAATGAAGACCGGAAAAATGCTAAAAGTGCGTTAAAATCTATTCGTCAACTAAACAAAGACCTGAAGGAAGAACAAAATAATTTGGGAACTACAATAGTTAAACTTCAGGAAGAAGGAGCGGAAACATCGCATTATTATGTACAGGTTATCGGTTATCTCAGAGAAATTGGTCACTGCCTGAATTACATGGCAGACCCCTCTTTCGACCATATTGACAACATGCATAAAGGGCTTTCAGTCACACAAAAAGAAGAACTTGATAAAATCCAGGAACTGCTTTACAAGCTATTGAATTTAGCTTCTGAAATCATTGAGGAAAACACCTTTGTTAAAATTGATAATTTGATCGAAACCCAGAATAACTTGTTAACACAGCTCAAACAGGCCCGTAAAAACCAGATTAAACGAATTAAACATAAAGATACCGGGAAAAAGAACTCCATGTTATACCTGAATATACTTCAGGAAACAAAGAATTTGTCTTTATATTCTGTCAACCTGATTAAAGCACATCGTGATTTTGTTATTTATAATGACAGTGAGTATTTCTAAACATTCCTGGTTTAGTCTATAGATGATTTAAAACAGCAAATAGCTTCACAAGAATAATTTGAGCTCCGAAAGTTTCGGAGCTTTTTATCTAGTTAAATTGGCTTAAATAGATGTCATGTTTCCCCCGGCATATCATCCAGGAGAACTCACTCCGGTTCCATCGAGTTGAGTTTCGTATGCATGAAGCCATATATATGCAAAAATATCCTCAGAAATAAAAGTTGGTTAACATGCCATTTTAACGAAAAAATGTTGTATTTTACAACAATTAAAAAAAACACAAATCAACTGACCAACAATAACATATACTCATCTGCTAATAAGGATTTATAAAAATCCGCAAGCGAAACAAAATTATTATAAGGAAAATACTTGAAATCAGCACTCTGTTTTTTTTACATTTGACCCAAATTAAATAACTTCGCCCCCTGTAAATTCATTTGTATTAACGAACATATTAACTCATGAAGAAATCCAAAAAACATATTTTAGTTGTTGACGATGAAATTACAATCCGCACTTTATTGGTAAATATTATCGGGCAGGAATATGAAGTTACGGCTAAAGAAAATGGTCTTCAAGCTTTAAACTGGATACAAGATGGTAATATCCCGGATTTAATTATTGCCGACATTAAAATGCCGGAACTGGATGGTTATCAATTCGTAAAACATATCCGTACTAGTGGGCTTTATAGCGACATCCCTTTACTTATGCTTTCCGGATCAGAAGATTCAAAAACACGCATCAGTTTTTACAAATTAAGGGTTCGCAATTTTATTGTTAAACCATTTAATCCGGAAGAGTTGATGGTATTGGTTAAATTAATACTTGATGACCTGAATGAG
>JBNJGZ010000076.1:0-9605 GCA_051748065.1 Bacteroidota bacterium | reverse complement strand
TTGTTTCTTTATTGGTAAAGCCGGGAATTGTGTATGTTTTTTCTTTTCCGTTCTGATCAAAAAGGGACAGTTTAAAAGGAGCAGCCAGGCTTTCTTTGTTTTTGATTGTCAAGTTGATGCTGTCGCCTGTTTCTTTTACTTTTTTAATTTTATAATCAACGTGCTTGTTTGTAGTAAGCATTTGTTCAACAAACCATTTGCCGTTTTCAGGGAAGTGTTTTTTAAGGTGCTCATAGAAATCTTCCGGCTGGGGATGTTTGAATTTCCATTCTTTCCAGAAACTTCTTATAAATTCATTGAAATGTTTTTTGCCAACCATTGACTGCAGGTAGCCAAGCTTTTGGGCAGGTATGTAATATGTGTGTATAAAATAGTCCATGGCAGAATACTTCGAAGCAGGAAGCGTAATCGGTTTGTCCAGGTTTTTGTGAGCAAGCATTTTGTATGCTAAATAATGGATGTCTTCATACTCAAGATCTTTTAGCCCGGCTAGATCAAACGGACTATTTTCTCCCAAAGTAAGATTTTGAGCGTTTAACTGTGGATATTTGGTTTTCATGTAGCGGTTTTCATAGAAAGTAGTCAGTCCCTCGTCCATCCATGGATGTTCACGTTCGTTAAAACCCAAAACTCCATAAAACCAGTTATGTCCGATCTCGTGCATGATCACCGCCTCCTGACTAAGTCCGGAGGTTTTGTCTACAAAAGTGAACATAGGATATTCCATGCCTCCCTGAAATATTCCTACAGACTGAGCCACAGTCATTTCGGGGTATGGGTAAACACCTATTTCATTGCTGAAAAAGTTAATTGCATCTTCAATGATATCCAACTGGTTTTGCCAGTGTTCTTTATCGTCAAGATAGAGGATATGACCTTTAATTATTTTATTGGTATTATGAATTTGAAAGCTCCGGGAAATTCGCCGGTAGTCTTCTCCACTGCACCAGGCAAAGGTGTGGACATTTTCAGCTTTTATAACCAGCGTTTTATATGGTCGGTCCTTTATCAAATTTGAGTCAAAACCGGGCAAATGCTCTTCTTGCCAGGGCATTTCTTTTATGCGCTTACCCGTGCTTCCGGTGGTATAATTTTTAGGAACCATAAGGCGGATATCAAAATCCCCAAACTCTCCATAAAACTCTCCGATATTGCGGTTAGGGATTAGGTGCCAGCCGTTGCTGTCATAAACAGCAGGCTTGGGAAACCACTGGGTGATTTGATAATTTTTGTCTTTTACTCCCATTCGTGAAAAGCCAAATGATGGTACTTTTATTCGAAACGGCGTGTTAATTCTGATACTGTCTCCGGGTAAAAGAGGACGACTCAAGTGTATTTTACTTATATCCGGTTTTATGGAACGCGTGTCTAATTGTTGACCGGGAGAAGAGAAATTTAAACGGTCAATAAAACCCTGATGTTTTTCTTCAGCAAAATAGATAGACTTTTTCAGCCATGCCGGTGACATCAGTTCCTGTGCAAGAGCGGACCCGGAGCTGCCGTATGCATTGGGATAGAGGTGAATAAAAATGGAGTGTAAAGTGTCCGGAGAATTGTTGGTATATGTTAAACGGTAATCGCCATATAAATGATCTTTCAAAGGTTCCAGCAGAACATCAATTTTGTAATTTACATCTTGCTGGAAATAGTTGCTGTCTTGGGCTGTTATTGATTGGGCAAATAGAAGAAATAATATTGGGAGCGCCAAAAAAAGCATTTGACTTTTTCTGAAAAGCTTATAAATATTCATCTAAAATTGATTTAATATCTTTTTCTTCAAAATCTTTATTTATTATTTTGCCTTCCTGACTGATAAGGAAAAGACGATGTTTTTCTGTTGTATTGTACATTTTTTGTATTTGTTGATTTGCAATTGCATGGATTGCCTGATTTTGATAACGATCAGCAATTTTATTCCATACAAGCTTATCATTTCCTTTGTACATGGCTAAATGGATGAGGTTTTGGTGAGATTCCAGGATTTCCGTAATGGTTTTCATTTGTTTTTTGTAGTCCGGTGTTTTTTCTGACCAAAAGTTTAAAAGTATAAAATTTCCTTTTAACTCCGAAAGGGGAAGAGACTCACCATTGATTTTTTGTATGGTAAAATCCGGCGCTACTTTTGAGAGTTGAAGATTTTCTTCTGTTTGTTTGTTGTTTTTTTGTTTTTGCTGATAACGTTTAACCTTCTTATGCAGCAATAAAACATGCGGATTATCCGGGTATTTTTGCATTAATGTATCGTGAATGTCAAGAAAAAGCTCCGGTTGCTCCTGAATAGTTAACACTTTTTCCCGCCCAAACGGTTGAAAAAGAGGAATAAGTACAGCGAGTTCATCTTTGTTGTTTTTAACCAGATTGTATTGAAAACGAAACTGTTGCTTGTGGACCTGCCCGATCAGGGAGTCTGTTATAGCTTTTTTATAGGAAAAATCAGATGAATCGCGGAATAGGTTTCTTTTGGAAATCAATGAGTCTATTTCATTGAGATTTGTCAGAGTTTGTTTTTTTAATTTTTTTAATAATTGACTTCCTTCCGAGCCTTTTATAGTGTAAGTATGTGGGATTTGGCGGATATCAGCTTTAAGATATTGGTTCTCTCCGGGGTTAACCTGTATAATTGCCAGGTTTTCACGTTTTGTTCCTATCGTATAAATTCCGGCTTTGGAATTGGTAATCTTAAATTTTACCATCCCGTTGTCGTCTGTGACTGCGGAGTCAACAACCGGCCAATTGTCCGGGAGCAGCTCATGGAGATAGACTTTGTTTTGAGCTGTATGGGAAAATTCTGCTTCAATCACAGACAGATTTTTCTTGTCCTGATTATTACAGGAAAACATGATTATTAGGCCTAATAATCCAATGAAACGAATAGCTTTTATTTTCTTTTTTGTCATGGGTTGTGTGATTCTAACCGTCATTATTTATAAAGAATAAATGAGAAGTTATACTTGTTTGTTTATCAAATTGGAATACAAAAATAAGATAAATTTATTTTTTCACTACGACTTATCGCGCCTTGCTTCTGTGCTAAACTTAATGGATAAACAATTCAGGTAGAACAATAAAACTATAAATTTAGTAAAAAAGCATATAGAAAAGGCTACATGCTTTTTAGATTTTATAACCGGGTTATTTTTTTAGGGTCGAAACGGAATTATAGTTTCTTGACAAGTTCCGAAAAGATCAATGTTAACTTGGGTTCTGATTTTTTCGCTGCTTCAATCACATCTTCATGGGATATCTCTACAATTTTTCCTTCTATACCAAGGTCTGTAATAACGGATATAGCAAAAACATCAATGCCCATGTGGCGTGCTGCGATATTTTCAGGCACTGTGGACATCCCCACAGCATCAGCTCCTAAGGTGCGAATATATTTGTATTCGGCCGGAGTTTCAAATGTAGGGCCCGACACAGCAGCGTAGGTGCCTGTATGAAAACGTATATTATTTTTTTCGGCAATTTTTTTCACTTCTTCAATTAGCTTATGATCATACGGTTGACTCATATCGGAAAATCGTGGCCCGAGCCTGTCGTCATTGCTTCCGATTAACGGGTTATCTCCCATTAGGTTAATGTGATCCTTAATAATCATTAAATCACCGATTTCAAATTCCGGATTCATTCCACCGCTTGCATTAGAAAGAAGCAAGTTTTCTATTCCTAAAAATTTCATGATACGAATGGGGAAAATTAAATCCTGCATGCTGTACCCTTCATAAAAATGGAAACGTCCCTGCATAGCCATAACTTCTTTTCCGTTAAGGGTGCCAAATAATAATTGGCCTTTGTGGCCTGCTACGGTTGATACAGGGAAATTAGGGATGTCTTTATATGCTAATGTGTCTTGTATTTCAATGTTTTCAGCAAGGTTGCCTAAGCCGGTGCCCAGGACAATAGCTATGCGAGGCCTTATAGATGTGTGTTCTTTTATAAAATCAGCGGTTTCTTGAATTTTGTTGTACATACGTTAATATTTGCTTGTTAAATGTTAATTTATCTTCTTCCTGCAAATTTACATGAATTGGCCAATAATAAATGGGTAAATGCCCAATAACTTTTTTTATTTCCGGTGTGCTAAGCCTCATTGCATCCTTTTCGGTTGTGATAATGATCTTATTTACAGATACAATTTCTTCAAAAGTTTTTTTGATTTTTTCCGCATCACGAACAGAGAATTTATGATGATCCGGGTATTTTAGCTTATGAAGCTCACTGCATTCATTTGATACCTCAGCCTCAAAGGGATAAGGGTTAGCTATCCCGGTAACCAGTAAAATGGCATAGGTTTTTCCCCATGTAGGGGTATGGTTTAATCCGGGAATAGGTTTCGGCTCTCCATATTCAATGTAGGAAAAATGAAGATTTTGATTTTCTGAGGGCTTGATCTCTTCTACAAGTGTTCGGCGTGTAATTGGTGATAATACTTTTCCTGCTTTGGAAACGATGATGATATCGGCTCTTTTAGCACCTTTTCTGGGTTCGCGAAGGCGACCGGAGGGCATCATGAAATCTTTATGATAAGGGTTGAAGAAATCAGACAATATAATATTAATTCCGGGATTTATCCATCGATGCTGAAATGCATCATCAAGCAGGATTACGTCGACATCGGGTTTGGCATCAAGCAATTTTTTACATCCACGATAACGGTTTTCATCTACTGCTACATACACTGAGTCTTCCTTGTAGCGATTCCAGTATTGCATCGGCTCATCACCAATGGTCATAGCAGTAGAGTTGTCGTCGGCCAGCCGGAAACCTTTGGTTCTCCGTCGGTATCCGCGGCTCACTATCCCAACAGTATAGTGGGATTTGAGAAGTTCTGTGATGTACTCGATATGAGGCGTTTTTCCGGTTCCTCCAACTGTGAGGTTCCCTACTGAAATAGATGCAACCGGTAATTCACGCGATCGGAATATCTTCCAATCAAATAACTTATTACGTATAGATATGATTATTCCATAGAGAATGGAAAAGGGGAATAGTATTATTCGAAGTAAAACATTCATAGTTTATAATGATTTTAATCCTACTTTTGAAGATGGAATACGCATAGATTAATCTTTATTATTTTTTAGGCTTGTTAAAAAAGTTCTGTCCATAAATATAGTATAATTTTTTCATAAACAAATATTTTATGTTCAGTTTAATGATTGATTAATGCATTTTAGTGTTGTATATTGTAATTCAGCACATTAAAAGCAAAGGTGCCTGGATAGTCCTACAAGCTTAAAAACTTTTGTTTTTTCTTATAAGAAATAAGCTTGTTCATTGAACAAATATTTGTTTGCTGAAATTTTTTGCATAATAATAAAAATATTTTAAAAGGCAAAAATAAATTACATAATTTAGCATTTGAAAAAAATGCAATAAAATTTAAATATAACTTTATGCTGATTATTGGAATTGCAGGCGGATCGGGGAGTGGAAAGACTACGGTTGTGCGAAAAATTATTGAATGTTTACCGGAAGACTCGGTTACTGTAATATCACAAGACTCTTATTATAAAGATAAGGGGTATTTATCGGATGAAGAAAAGAAAAAAATAAACTTCGACCACCCCAATTCAATTGAATTTGATTTGCTGATTAAGCATGTTAATGATCTTAAGAATGGAAAGTCGATCGAGCGTCCGGTTTACTCTTATGTTACATGTGCCCGTCTGGAGGAAACGGTTACGGTTAAGCCTTCGAAAGTGATTATTGTTGAGGGGATTTTAGTTTTTACTCACCCCGAATTGCTGAAGCTTATGGGTGTTAAAGTATTTGTGGATGCCGACTCTGATAATCGGTTGATGCGTATCATTAACAGGGATATTCAGGAAAGGGGAAGAAACTTTAAAGAAGTCCTGGACCATTACGAAGAGTTTGTGCGACCGATGTATTTGCAATTTATTGAGCCTACAAAACGATTTGCCGATTTAGTTGTACCACAGGGAGGAGAAAACAAAGTTGCCATAGATATTCTGGTGGCCCGAATAAAAGAGATCCTGAACAATTAATATGCCGGTTTTTGAACTGCCAAATGATAAGATTATTTTTCCGCATCCATCATTAGCTGAAGAAAGCGGATTGTTAGCTATAGGTGGGGACCTTTCGCCTGAACGCTTAATCAAAGCATACGCCAATGGTATCTTTCCCTGGTATTCACAAGGTGAACCTTTGATGTGGTGGTCCTTAGACCCCCGGATGGTACTTTTCCCGCAAGAGTTTAAAGCTTCCAAATCTTTGCGAAGACTTATCCGCAAACAAAAATTTGAAGTAACGCTAAATTATAATTTTGCGGAGGTTATGTCTCATTGCGCCTCAATTCCGCGTTTCAATCAGGAGGAAACATGGATAACCCCCGAAATGATGCAGGCCTATAAGCATTTGCATAAGTTAGGTTATGCCCATAGTTTTGAAAGTTGGTATGATAATAAACTGGTTGGTGGGTTATATGGAGTTAGTGTTGGCAAAGCATTTTTTGGGGAATCCATGTTTCACACCATGACCGATGCTTCCAAAGTGGCTTTCTATCATTTTATAAATCACATAAAGGCAGGTGGTTTTCACCTTGTGGATGCGCAAATGCATACCAATCATCTGGCGAGTTTAGGTGCTCGTTTAATCGACCGTAGTGAATACCTGGAAAAACTGGCAAAAGCAGTTCAATCAGAATTGCCTGATAAGAGTTTCTGGAAGCGCCAAAGATGTTCTCAATAGTAGTTAAATGAAGTCTTCGCCAAAGTTCTGCTTTACGCGCTTAACGTAATCTTTTATCTTTTGTTCGTCTTTTTTTCTGCAGATCAAAAGTGCTTTTTCATCGTCTACTACAATATAATCCTTAAGCCCCTGAATAACTGTGGCTTTTTCATTTGAAACTTTAATTACACTATTTACAGTGTCATCAAGAATTACCTTTTCACCACGAATGGCATTGTTGTTATCATCGAGTTTGGAGTGTTCATAAAGGGAGCCCCAGGTTCCGATATCCGACCAGCCGATATCAGTGCATAAAACATGCACGTTATCTGCTTTTTCCATGATGCCATAATCTATGGAAACGGTTTCGCAGCTTTCATAAATGCTTTCAATCGCTTTATACTCCATAGCTGTATTGAATTTGTCCAGATAACTTTGAAAAAGCACATTCATATCCGGCAGATAAGCGTCAAAAGCTTTCAGAATACTTTCTACCGACCAGATAAACATTCCGGAGTTCCAGTAATAATTGCCTGAAGCTACAAATTCTTTCGCTGTTTCATAGTCGGGTTTTTCTGTAAACTGCACTACGGGATGTAATGAAAACTGATCATCTTCTTGTTCGGTGGTTTCTTTCTGTGCTTTAATATAACCATAACCGGTCTCCGGGCGATGTGGTTTGATACCGATAGTTAACAAAACATTATTCCGGGACGCGAACTCAAAGCCTGATTTGACTACATGAGTAAAAACATCTTCTTTCATCACCAGGTGATCAGAAGGTGCTACGATAATGCGTGCTTCCGGATTTTGTTTTTGAATTTTGTAAGCTCCATAAGCGATGCATGGTGCTGTATTGCGCATCATTGGTTCCAGCAAAATATTATCCTCCTGCATTGCCGGAACAAGCTGAAGGATGTCTTCTTTGTAGCGTTCATTAGTGACAATCATTATGTTTTCCGGCTCACAAATATTTTTCAGCCGGTCAAAAGTTTGTTCAATCAAAGTTTTTCCGGTATCCAAAATATCCAGAAACTGCTTGGGTCTGTTGGTTCTGCTCCAGGGCCAGAAACGGCTCCCGACGCCGCCTGCCATTATTATGGCGTAATTATTTTGTTTGCTCATAGTGCTTTTTTTGATTGTGCTAAGTTAAGATTTTAACGGAATACGAGCAAATAGTCTGAGATTTTTTGTGTGAGCAGGACATAACCTGCATTAATTATAAAAAATAATATATTTATATAGACATTGTCTTTCAAAATTGCTAAATTTGACGTCATTTCGTAGTAATAAAAAAGTTATGTGGATTCGAGCGCTTTTATACTGGTGGCCTGTGCCGGTTTTTCATTTTGCTAATATTGTATTAAGGGAGTATATCCTTGAACCAAAGTTAGGGGCTAGTACTGCAAATATGCTGGCTATTAGCGCCCTGGTTTTATTTGTTTTAATTTATACATGGCTTGTCATAATTAAACTGTATCCGAAAAATACGGTTCATGCATTGCAATACGGAAGCTGGTGGCTGCTTTTTACTGTTATTGCTCATCTTTTGTTAAGTGTAATCTTAAAAGGCTGGACGCTTCAATATTTCCTGAACAGTTTTCAGTTGCAAAACCTAACGTTTTGGCCTGTTGTATATTTGTGTATGCTACTTGCTCCGGTAATTATGTTTCAGATACGTAAAAAGAAAATCAAGATATAGCACTATCGGCAAACGGTTATTTAATCTGAGTGGCACTTTTTATCAAGCATCGGTTACTCCCTGAATTTTATGTTGAGATAAATTCTATTATCGTTACCCGGAACCAATGCCTGCATTTAATTTTACCTTTGAGCTTATAAAAGCGTCATGGGAGTATTTGCGGGGTTTAGGGGAATAGAAGTGGGGTCTATGGTGCTGAATTACTCCAAATTAATGATGTAAAATACAGGTTATATTTTCTTCAAAAAACATTTCCATGTATCCGGCTTTTTATATATTTGGCGTTTAAAAATAATAAAGACAGCTTTTAAACCATAATGACGAGCATTACGGGAAAATGGAAACCTTTAGTAAAAATTAATCCAATGAAACAAATATTCAGTGCGGGCATATTTATTTTTATGCTTATTGCCGGCATAAATGCACAATCCGTAAATAAGAATGAGATACAATCTGCTGCTTACGGTTTTATACAACAGCAAGATGAAATTAATATAAGTAAACTACCGGGAAGTATAGAGGCGAAGGCCGTTATGTTAGATGGCGAAGAAGTAGCACGCCTGGTAAATATAAATGACAGTGGTTTTGTGCTTATGGCAACAGATAAACGGCAAAAGCCTGTAATCGGTTATTCTTTCAGGAACAAACTTGATCCTGAGCATATGCCACCTGCTTTAAAGAGCTGGTTGAAAGGAAATAACCAGGTTAGTCTGCAAAATCGCAATGAACATCCGGAGTGGCAAAAGCTACTTCGTGGCCAGAAAAAAAACCGGAGTTTTCCGGAAGTGCCGGTTATGCTTTCATCTGTTTGGACGCAAAGCTGGCCTTATAATGCTGATTGCCCTGAACACGCAGATGGTTCTCAAGGGCACACTTTAGTGGGTTGTGTCGCTACGGCAATGGGCCAGATTATGAATTACTGGGAATATCCGGATAGCGGAGAAGGCAGTGAAACACATTTTTGGGGCGAATATCACACCGTTCATTTTGATCAGGCGAATTATGACTGGTCAGTTATAGATGATCATATCAATGATCAAAATCAGGATGAAATTGCAGAACTTAACTATCATGCAGCCGTTTCAGTTAACATGAATTTTGGCCCTAATGCTTCGGGTTCTTCAATTAATAAAGCCGAAGATGCTTTGAAAGACCATTTTAAATATTTACCGACGTTACGTTTTCTGAATCGTAGCGATTATGCGTATGACGA
>JBNJGZ010000075.1:0-9710 GCA_051748065.1 Bacteroidota bacterium | reverse complement strand
GGAATGATTGCTCCCATGGTGGCCGGCGATCATAACGTGGGTTTTATCATCCTGATGGCTGCACCCACTGTTCCCGGAAAAGATTTGTTGCTCAAGCAAACCGAACGGATTTTGGAAACGATGGATTTTTCTGAAGAGGAAGTAACCAGGCGTAAGAATATTAATGAAGAGATTTATGATGAGGTGATCAAAGAGAATACAGATACATCCATCATAAAACAATCGTTTCAAAAATTATCACAATCTGATGAGTTAACTGTTGATAGCGCTGCGATGCAGGCACAGATGACTCAACAGATGAAAGCCGTTTTAAGTCCCTGGATTCAATTCTTCCTTTCTTACAATCCCGCTCCACAGTTAAAAACTCTCGATATTCCGGTTTTAGCATTGTTCGGGAAAAAAGATGTTCAGGTGGACAGCCGGCAGAATAAAATCCTGATCCGGGATATGATTGATCAGGGGAAAGAGAACTATACCCTGAAAATTTTTCCGCATGCCAATCATTTGTTCCAACATGCTGATACAGGCAGCATGCAGGAATATCAACAATTACCAAAAGAATTTACTGATGAGTTTCTGAAGTATATCACGGACTGGGCAGAACAAGCTGTTCGTTGATCTTATAATATTCAATTATTGCCTTACTCTAATCCTTTTAAGATAAATTAACAATCATATAATTCTAACAGATATTCTCTTTTATTATCTTCGCTTAGCTTTTGCAGTAATTCATGAATAATGGAGTGCGCATACTCCTGTAATTTTCATAAATTTGCACCAAAATATAATCCGCAAAAACTATGAGTAATAATAAATTTATAGGAGAAGGTCTCACTTATGATGATGTGCTTTTGGTGCCGGACTACTCCGATGTTTTACCCCGGGAAGTAAGTTTAAAAACCCGGTTCACACGAAATATTCAGATGAATATCCCCATTGTATCCGCGGCAATGGATACGGTAACGAATTCCACTATGGCTATAGCTATGGCCCAGGAAGGCGGAATTGGAATTATGCATAAAAATATGTCTGTTGAGGAACAGGCACGCGAGATCAGAAAGGTAAAAAGAGCTGAAAACGGAATGATCATCGATCCGATTACGGTGAAAAAGAATGCTATCGTTTCTGATATCCTTAACATAATGAAGGAAAATTCCATTGGTGGAATTCCGGTGGTTGATGATAATGATAAGTTAGTTGGCATTGTTACTAACCGTGACCTGCGGTTTGAGAGAAACACTAAGCGTAAAGTTACTGAGGTGATGACCGTTGATAATCTGATCACGACAACGGAATTTACAGACTTTGAAAAGGCCGCCGACATTTTGCAACGTCACAAGATCGAGAAGTTACCGGTTGTAGATGATGATTATAAGCTTATCGGACTGATTACGTATAAAGATATTATTAAGATTAAAGCTCGTCCCAATGCATCGAAAGATGAACGCGGGCGATTGTTGGTTGCTGCTGCTGTTGGCATTGCCAGTGATACGGAATATCGTGCTGAAGAGCTTATCAATGCCGGCGTAGATGCCATTGTGGTTGATACGGCTCATGGGCATTCTAAGGGAGTACTGGATACAGCCAAACGCATCAAAAATAAATTTCCGGATATTGACCTGGTCGTTGGAAACGTGGGCACGGCTAAAGCTGCCAGAGCACTTGTTGATATTGGCGTAGATGCCGTTAAAGTAGGTATCGGCCCCGGTTCTATTTGCACCACAAGAGTTGTTGCCGGAGTTGGTGTGCCTCAGCTTACTGCTGTTTATAATGTGGCTCAGGAACTAAAAGGAACAGGAATACCGGTTATTGCAGACGGAGGAATTCGTTACAGCGGAGACGTAGTAAAAGCTATCGTTGCAGGAGGAGACTCCGTTATGATCGGCTCTATGTTTGCCGGTGTTGAAGAATCTCCGGGAGAAACGATTATCTTTGAAGGGAGAAAATATAAAGCATATCGCGGAATGGGGTCTATTGAAGCAATGAAAGAAGGTTCCAAAGACCGCTATTTTCAGGATGCCGAAGATGATATCCAAAAATTAGTGCCGGAAGGGATCGTTGGTCGTGTTGATTTTAAAGGAAGCCTGTCTGAAGTTGTACATCAGCTGCTTGGTGGATTAAGAGCCGGAATGGGATACTGCGGAGCGAAAGATATAGATAATCTGAAGCAAGCAAAATTTATACAAATTACTGCAGCCGGAGTTGCCGAAAGTCATCCTCATGATATTACAATTACCAGGGAGGCACCAAATTACAGCCGGTTTAAGAAGTAATTAGAAATGAGATGCTGAAAATCATTAAATATAAAATTGTTTAACATAGTTTAGTTTGCAGGCTTTAACCCGGAAAACGGGACAATTATTGACGAATAAATAAAAATTTTAGACTTATGAAGTATTTTTTATCGCTTTTTACTTTAATAGCCCTTTTTTCATCTTCTGTGGTAGCACAAGGGGACAAAGTTTTGCTTGAAATTGAGGATGAAAAGATTACTGTCGATGAATTTATGCGGGTGTATAAAAAAAATAATCAACAGGAAAAATCGATGGATAAAAAATCCATAGAGGATTATCTGGACTTATTTATTAATTTTCAGCTTAAAGTAAAACAAGCTGAAGATATGCAACTGGATACCATGAAAGACTTTCGTGAGGAGCTGGAAGGGTACCGTGAGCAGTTAGCCCGGCCTTATTTGATTGATAAAGAGGTGCAGGAAAAAATGATGCGTGAAGCCTATGACAGAATGCAATATGATGTTCGCGCCAGTCATGTATTAGTGAAAGTAAATCCTGATGCACCACCGGAAGATACAGCCAAAGCTTATCAAAAAGCGATGGATATCAAAAAGCGTATTCAAAATGGAGAGCCTATTGAAAAAGTGGCTATGGAAGAATCGGAAGACCAGTCGGCAAGAAAAAGCCAACGCGGTGGAAGAACTATTCCGGGAAATAAAGGTGATTTAGGCTACTTTACCGTATTTGACATGGTTTATCCTTTTGAAAATGCTGTCTATAATATGAAGCAGGGGGAAGTCTCTGATCCGGTGAGAACACGCTTTGGGTATCATGTTATCCAGCTCAAAGATAAAATCCCCGCTATAGGCGAAGCTAAAGTTGCCCACATTATGATCCCCAATAATAAAATGGACTCTGCGGCTGCTCAGCAAAAACTGGACAGCGTTAAGCAAGAGATTGAAAAAGGAAACTTAAGCTTTGAAGAGGCAGTAAAAAAGTTTTCCGGAGATACCAGAACCAAAAATAAAGGCGGCGTTTTGCCCGAGTTTACTTCCAATAATATGGTTCCTGCTTTTATCAAAGAGGTGAGTAAACTAAAACAAAAAGGTGATATTTCTGCCCCTGTGCAAACCATGTATGGAAATCATCTGATTAAACTGGTCTATAAAAAAGAACCCGGAAGCTGGGAGGAAGAACGTTCAGAGATTAAGTCCAAAATCAAAAAAAGCGAACGGGGAGATAAAGCTGAGAAGATTTCAGCAGCTAATATCCGGAAAGAATATGGATATAATATCTCACAAAAAGTGAAAGATAAGCTTTTAGCTCATGTTGACAGCTCTATCTTAACAGAAAACTGGGAAGTCAATATGGACGATATTCCGGAAACAACACTTTTCAAAATTGATGATAAAAAGTATCCGGCCACGGATTTTGCGAAGTATTTGTTAAAGAATCAAAAGCAAAACGGCAAAGGAGACCCTCAGCTTTATGCCAAAGATGTATTTCAAAAATATATTGATGAGCGTACAATGGAGTATAAAAAAAGCATGCTGGAAAAAGAACATCCGAAATTCCATACATTAATGAAAGAATACCGTGATGGGATACTTCTTTTTAACCTGATGACTGAAAAAGTATGGTCTAAAGCAATGGAGGATACTACCGGCCTAAAAGAATATTTTGAGAAAAACAAGGAAGATTACATGTGGGGAGAGCGCTTACATGCGACGATATTCAAATCACCCAATAAGGATGCTGCAGAAATGGCCAGGAAACTTGTAAAACAAAATATTCCCTCCAAAACCGTTGCCGATTCCGTAAATGCTGTTGATGAGTATCAGATGTCAGTCAACACAAAAAGATTTTCCAAAGGTGAAAATGAAACAATCAATGAACTGAAATGGAATGAGGGGCTTACAGATATTATGGAGAAAAACAATGAGTTTATATTTGTGAACAAGCATGAAAAACTAGAGCCCGGGCCAAAAAAGCTTGAAGAAGTACGAGGCCTGGTTATTGCAGACTATCAGAATTATCTGGAAGAACAATGGATTAAGGAGCTTCGATCAAAATATGATTTTGAAGTGAATAAGAAAGTACTAAATAAAATCAAATAATTTGCTGCAATCTAAAGCCATGATCTTCGTTAAAATAAGATATAATAAGTAAAACTGCGGAAGAGAAGAATAGAAGATGTTAAAAACGAAAGCTGTTTATATGATATTGATGATCGCAATTCTATTTGCAGGGTGTCAATATTTTGATCAATCTCCGGAAGGTGAGCCTTTAGCTCGCGTTGGTGACACTTATCTTTATGAAAAGGATTTAGAGGGGTTGATCTCGACTTCCGATGATCCGCAGGATAGTATTCAAAACGCTGAAAACTACATTGATAACTGGATACAAAATCAGGTGGTATTGCAAAAAGCTGAAGAAAATTTGTCCGAATACCAGTTAGATGTGGAACAAAAACTACAAGAATACCGAAGATCATTAATAATTCACAAATATGAAACCGAGTTAATTCGTCAAAAACTGGATACGATTGTTTCTGATGAACAAATCAAAGATTATTATGAAAATCATAAGGATAATTTTAAACTTACCGATAACATTGTCAGAGTGCTATATGTAAAGGTACGTTCCGGTGCTCCGAATCAACGCCAATTATCTTCATTTTTGAAAAGTGATGATCCTGATGAAAAACAAAAACTAAAAGAGTACTGTGAACGTTATGCAGTTAATTATTTTTTGGATGATAGTTCATGGCTATACTTTAAGGATTTATTAAAAGAAATACCTATTAAAACGTATGACCAGGAAAACTATCTGGAAAATAACCGGTATGTTGTAGAGAAAGACTCCATGTTTAAATATTATGTTTATATCAAAGGTTTCCGGAGAAAGGAAAGTACTTCTCCGCTGGCTTTTGAAAAGTCACGGATACGTGATATTATTATTAATAAACGCAAAATGGAATTAGTCCGCGACATGAAAGAGTCTGTCATTGATGAAGCCAGGAATAAAAATAAAATTGAACGTTTCAACGAGTCATAACCAGAGATTTGAATTAAGAAATTGATATATGTTAAAAAAAGCCACACCACTTGTAATCAGTATTTTACTGGTTTCTCTGAGTCTTACAGGATTGAAAACCAGTGCCCAGAATGAGAACGATAAAAAAACGATCGATAGAATTATTGCAATTGTGGGTGATAATGTAATCTTTCATTCGGATGTTGAAAACCAATATATGCAGTATGTTATGCAAGGGAACTCTGAAGAAGAAGGGATGCGTTGTCAGATATTTGAAGAGATGTTATTTCAGAAAATGTTGCTGAACAAAGCCGATATTGATAGTATTACTGTGGAGGACTCACAGGTAGATAATGAGTTAGACCGGAGGATGCGCTATTTTATTCGTCAAATAGGCTCTGAAAAAAAGCTGGAAGAATATTATAATAAGAGTATAGTGGAACTAAAGGAAGAGATGCGCAGTAGCATACGGGAACAGTTGCTTGTAAGTCAGGTTCAACAAAAGTTAACCAGTGATGTTTCGATTACCCCTTCCGAAGTAAAAGATTACTTTGAGAGCGTTCCCCGCGATTCCTTACCTAAAATCCCCGAGCAATACAAAATTGCAGAGCTTACTCTGATCCCGGAAGTGAGCCACGAAGATAAAATGAAAATTAAGGAAAAACTTAGGGGCCTTCGCCAAAGAATATTAGATGGCTCATCATTTAAAGTTTTAGCCGGATTATATTCTGAAGACCCGGGTTCTGCCGATAATGGAGGAGAAGTCGGTATGTTTTCAAGAGGCGAAATGTATCCGGAGTTTGAAGCTGCAGCGTTTGATCTGGATAAAGGCGAAATTTCTCCTATCATTGAAACAGAAGCCGGATTTCATATAATCAAACTAATTGAACGGGAAGGGCAATATGTCAATGTAAGACATATTCTATTGCGAAAAAAAGTTTCCGCCGAAAAATTGATGGACACTAAATTTAGAGCTGATAGTTTAAAGCAACTTATTTCCAATAATGATACCCTGAGTTTTGCTTTAGCGGCAAAGAAATATTCTGATACTTATGATCAAACCAGTGCAGGAGTTATGCTTAACCAGGAAACCGGAAGCACTATGTTTAATCCTGATCAAATGGAGAAGGATATGTATTTTAAAATTAAAGATTTAAAAGAAGGCGAAATTTCAGAGCCTTTTCAATTTAAGACAGATGAAGAAGTGAAAGCTATTCGAATGGTGAAAGTTATGAAGAAAAACTCGGCTCACCGGGCCAGCCTGGAAAATGATTATGACCGCATTAAAAATGCTGCTCTGGAAGAGAAAAAAAGCAAAATCATTAAAGAATGGGTGAATGAACAGGCGGATGATACCTTCATCAAAATACAGGACAAAAACTTTCGGAAATGTGATTTTACATATAATTGGTTTTAAAAGATAGATGGCAATGGAAGATAAAACAGAAACAGATAAACTTCAGTTTTTTTCAGAGAAATATAAAGAGTTAAAAGCAGAAATATCCAAAATAGTTGTTGGTCAGGATGAGGTAATAGAAAATTTATTGGTATCCATTTTCAGCCGTGGACATTGCTTGTTGATCGGAGTTCCGGGCCTGGCTAAAACACTGATGGTGAATACAATTTCAGATGCATTAGATTTAAGATACAGCAGAATACAATTTACACCGGATTTAATGCCCTCTGATATAATTGGTACGGAAATTTTGGATGAAAACCGTAAATTCCGGTTCAACCAGGGCCCGGTTTTTGCCAATATTATTCTTGCTGATGAAATTAATCGTACACCTCCCAAGACTCAATCTGCGCTTTTAGAGGCTATGCAGGAAAAAAATGTGACTGTTGCGGGGAAAAAATATCATCTGGAGGAACCTTTCTTTGTGTTAGCTACTCAGAATCCTATTGAACAAGAAGGAACTTACCCATTACCCGAAGCTCAGTTAGACCGGTTTATGTTCAATGTGATGTTGGATTATCCATCCATGGAGCAGGAAATGGAAATTGTTAAAGAAACTACTACAGGAAAGGACGTAGAGGTTAAGCCTGTTTTGGGACGGGAAGATATTTTGAATTTTCAAAAGATCATCGAAAAATTACCTGTTCCTGATAATGTATATCAATATGCTGTTCGTTTGGTTGCCAAGACCAGACCGGACACGCAAAATGCTCATCCCTGGGCTGATGAATATCTCTCATGGGGGGCCGGACCAAGAGCTTCTCAAAACCTCATTATTGCTGCTAAAACTCATGCAGCAATCCATGGAAAATATTCTCCGGACATTGAAAATATCAAAATAGTAGCTGCAGCAATTTTAAGGCACCGGATTATCAAAAATTATAAAGCAGAAGCGGAAGGCATATCCATTGAAGATATTATCAGCGAACTTATACATAGTCAGGATGAAGATCAATAGTAAACATTTATTTTTTACGACATAGTTCAAACATTCTTTCCGGATAATGGTTTGTTTTGTAAAGTATGCTATAATATGATAGTCTTTCCGGCATCAATCGCTGACGAGAAAATAAACCCATACAGCTATGCAAACAATTCCCAGCGTCTTCCGTGATAGTGCAGAAAAGTATTCTGACAATGTAATGATGTGGGAGCATGATGGTAAAAGTTATCAGCCTGCATCATATCTTGAGATGTTTGATCAAACCCGCCGCTTTGCAGTCGGGTTAAAAAACCTTGGACTGAAGAAAAATGAGAAAGTAGCCTTACTTGCAGAAGGTAGAAATCAGTGGGTTACAGCAGAATTTGGAGTTATTAGTTGCGGAGCTGTCAGCGTACCTCTGTCGGTTAAGCTCAGTGAGTCCCAGGAATTACTTTTCAGGATCAATCATTCCGAGAGTTCTGTAGTTATTGTTTCCGGGAGCCAGGCTCATAAAATCCGTAAAATACAATCGCAATTAACATTTCTCAAAAGTATTATCATAATGGACAGGGAACAGGCTGAACAGGGAGAGGTTCCTATGGATGATATTATTGAATCGGGGAGAAAAGAATTAAACAAAAATCCTAACGCTTTTGATGAGATTACTAATGATTTAGACCCGGATGATACGGTAAACATTTGCTATACGTCCGGAACAACTGCCGATCCTAAAGGCATTATGTTATCCCATCATAATTATCTGACTAACACACGGCAAGCGACATCGATTTTTAATGTGCCGGATTATTACACTTCCTTGCTGATTTTACCCTGGGACCATTCTTTTGCTCATACTGTGGGTGTGTATACATTAATGACAGCCGGAGCGTCTATGGCTTCAGTGCAAAGGGGAAAAACACCTATGGAAACCCTGAGAAATATCCCTAAAAATATCAAAGAGATAAAACCTCATTTTTTACTTAGTGTGCCTTCCCTGGCTAAAAATTTCAGAAAAAATATTGAAAAAGGAATCCGGGATAAAGGGGGCATCAGAGCGATTAAGATATTTAACTCGGCACTGAATGTAGCCTATAAATACAATCAGGAAGGTTATAATCGTGGAAAAGGACTACGGCTTTGGTTAAAAATTCCTTATGCTATCTATGAACGGGTACTTTTTCGGAAAATCCGGGAAAATTTCGGGGACCGGTTAAAGTTTTTTGTTGGCGGAGGTGCTTTATTAGATATTGAGTTGCAGCGTTTTTTCTATGCTATTGGTATTCCTATGTACCAGGGTTATGGATTATCGGAGGCGGCACCAATTATTTCAGCTAATACTCCGGATAAGCACAAACTGGGGTCTTCGGGAAAGATCGTTCCTGAGTTGCAAGTGAAAATTTGTGATTCTGATGGAAGAGAACTTCCGGTTGGAGAAAAAGGCGAGATCGTAGTGAAAGGGGATAATGTCATGCAGGGCTACTGGAAAAACCAACAAGGAACAAAGGAAACGATCGTTGATGGTTGGCTATATACTGGTGACATGGGATACCTTGATGATGAAGGATATTTGTTTGTTACAGGAAGATTTAAAAGTTTATTAATTGCCGAAGATGGCGAAAAATTTTCGCCGGAAGGTATAGAAGAAGCATTAGTGGAGCAGTCCCGTTATATTGAGCAGGTTATGCTTTACAATAATCAGTCTCCTTATACTGTTGCATTGCTTGTTCCAAACCGGGAAGCATTAGTGCGATGGTTGAGTAATAAACATGAAATAAAACCGGATGATAGCCGGGCAGTTGATTTAGCGATAGAAAAATTACAAAAAGAATTAGAACCTTTTTATAAAGGCGGAGATAAAGAAAACTTATTCCCCCAACGCTGGATGCCCGGTGCTGTTGCAATTCTAAATGAAGGATTTAATGAAGAGAATAAGTTACTGAATTCTACTATGAAACTGGTTCGAAGTAAGGTAATTGAAAAATATAAAGGCCGTTTGCAGGGGCTGTTTTCCCCAAAATCAAAAAGCATTTATCATCCGGCCAACCGGGAAGCTATGGCTGAG
>JBNJGZ010000074.1:6704-10618 GCA_051748065.1 Bacteroidota bacterium | reverse complement strand
GATAATGCCAAAGCAATAACTTTATCATTCTTTTGCATACTCAATTCATAGTTTTTTCTAAGTTTGCAGAAAGAAATAGAAAGATGAATGTGAAGAAGCTACTCATTATAAGGTTTAGTTCTATTGGTGATATGGTTTTAACAACACCGGTCATACGTTGTCTGAAAAGCCAACATCCGGAAATCGAAATCCACTACTTAACCAAAAAGGTTTTTAGTCCGGTCATTGAGGCTAATCCTTATATTGATAAAATTCACCGTTTAGATAACAGCTTACGCTCGGTTATTGAGCATTTAAAATCGGAAAATTTTGACTTTATAGTAGATTTACATCGTAATATACGCAGCCGGATTGTAATAAACCGTTTGCAAAAGCCATCGGCTTCATTTCCAAAGCTAAATGCATATAAATGGTTGCTTGTGAATACGAAGATTAATCTACTTCCTGATGTTCACATTGTTCATCGTTATCTGAGAGCAATACAAAAGTTTAAAATTCGCTATGATGGGCAAGGCTTAGATTATGTAATTCCTGAGAAAGACCGCTTTGATTTATCGCAAATTCTTCCGTCCGATTTTCAAAACGGATACATGCTTGTGGTTGTGGGCGGTAAACACAAGACCAAACAAATACCGGAGCACAAATTAGTAGAGATTTGTAATCAGGCAAAATATCCCGTAGTAATTGCCGGAGGAGAAGAAGACAGGTATATGGCTGATGAAATAAGCAAGAAACTTGAAGTTCCGGTTTACAATGCTTGTGGCATGTATAGCATCAACGGGTCTGCTTATCTTGTTCAGCAGTCTGCCGTTGTATTATCACCCGATACTGGTCTGATGCATATTGCAGCGGCTTTCCGCAAGCCGTTGGTGACAATGTGGGGAAATACTGTACCGGATTTTGGAATGTATCCTTTTCTGCCGGATGAAAAGCAAGACAGTTACCGGATTTTGGAAGTCAAGGACCTCAATTGCAGACCTTGCTCAAAAATCGGGTTTGAACGTTGTCCGAAAGGACATTTCCGATGCATGAACGATATTCCTGTTGAAGATGCACTGCAGGCTATCCGAGAGGTAACAGGGAATTAAAAAAACGGATTATGAGCCTTCTCATTTCCTATTGTGGTTGATGGCCCATGACCCGGATAAACAGTAAAATGATCATCCAGAGGCATTAATTTTCCCTGAATACTGCTTTGCAGTAGTTCCATGCTACCGGTAGGAAGATCGGTGCGTCCCACACCTTCAGCAAATAAAACATCTCCGGAAATCACTATTTTTTCCTGATGCATAACCAAACAAATACTTCCGTCAGCATGTCCCGGTGTATATCGAACTTCTATCTGATCATCACCTAATTTTAAAACTTCTTCATCCTGCACGTATTTTTCCGGAGCAGGACTTTTCGTAAATGATAATCCGATCATTACAGCCTGGTCCGGAGCTGCCTCAAGAATACCTTTCCCCTCTTTGTGAATAACAGGCTTCAATCCCCAGGTGTCATAAACAAACGCATTTCCTAAAATATGATCCACATGACAGTGGGTATTGATTAGCATGACAGGTGAAAGCTCTTTGTGTTTTATAAAACCGGCCAGTTGTTGGTCTTCTTGCGCATTGGAATTGGCCGGATCAACAATTATACAATATCCCTCATCATTATAAAGAAGATAAGTGTTTACCTGTAAAGGGTTGAAAATAAATTTTTTGATATGTAGCATGCGAATTGTTTTTTCTTTTTATTTAAAACTTAGACAAATGTAGTTTGTTAATATGTAATAAGCAAAAAGAATTGAAGAATAAATTTCTTTTAGCAAACAAATTTTTATTTGGTTTGAATTTTGTGCAATTTTGTTGAGTTATATAGAATTTAATAAATGAGTAAAATTATTATTTCTCAAAATCGTTACAATTAGGATGTTGATCATAAAAATATAAGAACGCCAGTGAGAGTATTATTACGTTACATAGTTTTTACGACATTAATATTTCTGTCCCTGTCCGGCTACAGCCAGTTTTATAATGGTTCACAGGTGGATTTCGGGAAAAACCGTGTCCAGTATAACAAAGATCGTTTGTGGTTTTTTTACCGCTTTGAAAAATTCAACACGTACTTTTATCAGGGTGGAGATAACCTTGCTTATTATACCTATCGATATGCCAATGAGCAGATCCAAAAAATGGAAGAAAAGCTAGACTATGTGTTGAATGAAAAGGCTCATTTTTTGATATTCCAAAGTTTAAATGATTTGAAAGAAAGTAATATTGGTCTTATCAGTGACGAGCAATATAATGTTGGTGGGGTAACTCATCTGGTAGACAATAAGATATTTATCTATTTCAATGGCAATCACACTGATCTGGAATATCAAATACGGATGGGAACAGCCAATATTATTATTAACCAAATGCTGACAGGCTCTAATATGGGCTCAGCCATAAAAAATTCCACCTTACTTTCTTTACCTGATTGGTATAAAAACGGGTTAATTGCCTATCTTGCCAATCCCTGGGATACGGAAACGGATAATTACGTACGCGATGGCATGTTAAGCGGCAGGTATGATGACTTTAACTCCCTTAGAGGGGACGATGCCACGTATGCCGGGCATTCCATCTGGAAGTTTATAGCTGACAAATACGGGAAGCGGGTTATTCCCAACCTTATCTATATGACAAAAGCTTCCCGGAATGTTGAAAGTGCTTTTCTGTATGTTTTAGGTGTTTCTTATGAAAAGCTTGTGGATGAATGGCGTAAATTTTATGCAGACCGCTATAAATATAATGGTCAGAATCGCGATTCGATAACCGGAGAAGTAGTACAAAAACGGGTGAAAGAAAAGAATAAATATTATAACCCCCGTATAAGTCCTGATGGGAAATGGTTAGTTTATGCCAAAAATCGTTTGGGGAAATTAAAGATTTACCTGAAAAACCTTGAAACCGGTGAACGAGACAAAATATTCAAACAGGGTCATAAATTAGACCAAAAGACCGACTATACATACCCTATTGTAGCCTGGCACCCCAGCAGTAAATTGTTTACTATGATTGTTGAGCGCAAGGGTGAGAACTTCATGTATTATTATGATATGGAAAAAGAGGAGCTGGAGCGACAGGAATTATTCAGTCTACAGAAAATATTAGATGTGGACTATAATCATAAAGGCTCGAAAATAGTACTTTCTGCCGTCAGGGAAGGACAGACGGATATTTTTGTTTTTAACCTGGCATCGGAAACTTTTGAGCAGATAACCAATGATGTTTTTGATGATCTGCATCCACGATTTATCAATAATTCAGAAGATATTGTATTTAGTTCCAACAGAACTTCCGATACGTTAAATGACATTAAACTCAACTGGCGCGAAAGGGGCAAACAAGAAAAGGTGGAGGTCAGCGAGGCATTCAATATTTTTATTTATCATTATGAAGAAGAAAAACGTGTTTTATGGCGCCTTACCGATTCGGAGTATTCCGATGAAACACAGCCTGAAGAATTTAAAAATGGGTATGTTGCTTATCTCAGTGATAAAAACGGAATCAAAAACAGGTATATAGCTAAATTTGACAGCGCAGTAAGCCATGTAGATACAACGGTTCATTACAGGTATTTTTCAAAAACGTATCCTTTATCTGATTACTCAAGGAGCATAGTTAATCAGGATATTAGCCTTGAGTCCGGAAAGTTGGTAGAACATATTTATCACAATGGGTTAGACAAATTTTTTATCCGCGATCTGAATGTTCAGGACTCCATAGATCAAAGTGAAATCCAAAATACGGTTTACCGGAGCCGCTTGCTATCAAAACAGAAAAAGAAATCGGCATCAGACAAAGCAAAAGAATCACAAGATACTATAAAGACAAAGGAGCCGCAAAAACGATTAGTCCCGATGATGAGAGGAGATGAAG
>JBNJGZ010000074.1:4656-6604 GCA_051748065.1 Bacteroidota bacterium | reverse complement strand
GAAGAATCAGAGGACACTACAGGCGTGGACATCCGTAATTATATGTTCGAGGGAGAACAGGAAGACAAAAGTGAAGAATCTGATACAACAGAAGAAAAGGGGAAACCTACAAAAATGAATTATTACGTAGAGTATACCATTAATAAATTGGTAAGTCAGGTGGACTTTTCTTTTATGGATGAGTCTTATCAGCCGTTTACAGGAGGAGGAGGTCCCATATTCTTAAATGCAGGCTTTAATGGCTTATTTATGGTTGGAGCGACAGACCTGATGGAAGATTACCGGATTACCGGTGGAGTCCGCTTGTCCCCTAATCTGCAGAATAATGAGTACATGATCAGTTATGAAAACCTGAAAAACCGGATGGACCATCAGTGGGTTTTCCACCGTAAATCCTATCAAAACAGCGGTGAAAATGCAATTCAAAAAGTAGCTTCACATAATTTGTACTATAAAACAAAATATGCCTTTAGTCAGGTTTTTTCAGCCAGAGGAACAGCTTCTTTGCGCTACGATCGTGCTACAATACTTGCAACGGATTATTTTACTTTGCAGGTTCCAAATGAATATTACACATGGGCAGGATTAAAAACCTCATTGGTATTTGATAATACCCGCGATCGCGGAATAAATACGAAATTTGGAACACGATGGAAAACTTTTGGCGAATATTACCAATTGCTGGACCGGGAAAGACAAAATATCAATTTGTTTGTCGTAGGTATGGATTTCAGAAATTATTTGCCTATTCATCGCTCACTGGTGTGGGCAAATCGTTTTGCAGCATCCAGTAGTTTTGGCACGTCCAAGTTAATCTACTATATGGGAGGTGTGGATAACTGGCTGACGGCAAGCTTTAATCGCAATGTTCCGATTGATTATGATCAGAACTATGCCTATCAAACGCTGGCTACACCTATGCGGGGATTTCAACAGAACATCCGTAATGGCAATACTTTTGCCTTGTTTAATTCGGAGCTGCGGTTTCCTTTTGTCCGCTATTTTTCCAGAAAGCCACTGAAGTCTGAGTTTTTAAGTAGTTTACAACTTATAGGGTTTATGGATATTGGCTCTGCCTGGACAGGATTGAATCCATATAGTGATGAAAATACCATGATTGAAAGTACGTATCAGGATAAACCTTTTACAGTTACTGTACAAAGAACAATAGAACCTATGGTTGGCGGTGCCGGGGCAGGCATCAGAGCTAAAATTTTTGGATACTTTGTGCGTCTGGATTATGCCTGGGGTTACCTGGAAAGAAAAGTTCAGGACCCCAGACTTTATCTTTCGTTTAATCTCGATTTTTAAAAATATAAATGTCTGTTAATAAGGCATGTTATAACCTGTAAGAAATGGCAATGAACAATAGAAAAGAGGAATTAAAAAAAAATATCAAAGCGTATCATAATGATACCGTTGCTTTCAGACGTCATATTCATAAAAATCCGGAACTTTCAACAAAAGAGCATAAAACGGCCGGGTATGTAGAAAGCCAATTGGATAAATTTGGAATTAGCCATGAACGCATGGCCGGAACCGGTGTTATTGGCCTTATTGAAGGGCAACAAAAAGGAAAGACAATCGCTTTACGGGCCGATATGGATGCTTTGCCTTTGAAGGAAGAAAACAGCCATGAATATATTTCCGACAATGAGGGGATAATGCATGCATGTGGCCATGATGCCCATACTGCTATTTTGTTGGGGGCGGCAAGAGTGCTGAATGAGAGGAAAGAGCATATCCGTGGCAAGGTATTACTAATTTTTCAGCCTTCTGAAGAGAATTTTCCCGGCGGAGCCCGTATGCTTTTAGATGAAGGATTATTTAAAAAGTATCAGCCGGATAAAATTATAGGCTTGCATGTTGATCCGGATATTGACAGCGGAAAGGTGGGGATGAAAGCCGGTCAATATATGGCTTCTACTGATGAGGTTTATCTTACGGT
>JBNJGZ010000074.1:0-4556 GCA_051748065.1 Bacteroidota bacterium | reverse complement strand
TTTGCGTATTATTCGCAGGAAATTCCGGCTTGTTTTTACCGTCTGGGTATTCGGAATGAGTCTATGGGGATTACATCCAACCTGCATTCTCCAACTTTTGATATAGACGAAAAAAGCCTGGAAACAGGTGTGGGGCTAATGAGTTGGCTGGCATTGCAAAACCGTTAATTGAAAAAGTACGGTAGTTTGTTGATTTGCTAATGGTCTTCATAAGGTTCAAGATGAATCGTGGCTGAAATATCCATTTCCTGTTTTATCATCTTCTCCACACGGGTGGCAATATCGTGGGCATAATCGATAGAACAATCCCCCCGGACTTTGATGTGAAATGTTAATTCGCGGTGATTGCCATATTCATGAATGAGAAAATGGTGAGGCAATAAATCACGCTGCTCATGGTCTTCAATTAATGTTTTGATCTCTTCAATTAATTCGGGGGAAGGGCGATGGCCCAAAATACTATCTACAGACTCTTTTAGTATCTGATAAACAGCATATAACAATAATAAGGAGATCAACACTCCGAGTAGGCTGTCGATCCACCAAAAATAGTTTCCTAAAAAGATACCTGCCAAAACCAGCAAGGAAGATAAAGCATCAGAGCGGTGATGCCAGCCGTCCGCTTTAACGGCTTTATTTCCGGATTTTTTCTCCAGATAAAAAGCATATTGAGCCATTCCTTCTTTTGCGAGAATAGATGCAATAGTTACGACTATGGCTACTGTTCCGAAGTTGGCTGCTTTATGTTCCTTGTATAATTCGATGGACTCCAGTAAAAAATTAAAAGCAATCATGGCGAGCAGTGCTGCAATTAAAATTGATGACACTTGTTCCCAGCGACCGTGACCAAAAGGGTGTTTCCGGTCGGCTTTTTTTCCGGATAGCCGCATGCCTAAAATGACAATGATAGAGCTAACAGAGTCGGTTAATGTATGCCAGGCATCTGCTAATAAGGCGACAGAGCCTGATACTATTCCGGCCCAGTATTTAAGGCCAAATAAAACAATATTGACCACAATAGAGACAACTCCTTCAAGATAGCCTGCTCGTTTCCTTTCCATAACAATTCTGTAAAACTGCTAAATTAATTTTTTACCTCGAAATTATATTAAAAAAACACGTTTTTTGATAAAAAATTATCTTAGCAGTAAGCAAAAAAAATGGAACAATTTAAGGTTACCCTTGTTTATTCATTAGCCTGCATTACTTCGGCTTAACTGATGTCCTGCCAAGCGGGAGGGGTAAATTGTTGTGAATGACTTGAAACAGGCGATTTTTTTAAGAAATGAAAACAAACTGCATTCAATGAAATTAGTCCGGATTCTAATACTACTGGGTTTTATATCGACACAGGCATTGGTATATGGACAATCCCGAGAGCTGAAAGCAAATTTCGACTTAGAACATATTTCAGCAAGACATGGTCTGTCGCAAGGCGTTGTGAATACTATTATGCAAGACCACAACGGGTTTATCTGGTTTGGGACAAAAGATGGACTAAACCGTTATGATGGGGAGGAAATCCGGATCTATTCCCATTGTCATGAAGACACCACTGGTATTTCCAACAGTCATATTTTATCATTAGAAGAGGATTCGTCCGGAACGATTTGGGTGGGGACCAATGGCGGAGGACTTAATAAATTCGACCCCGAAACCGAGACATTTTCCACTATTACACTGAATGCCGAAAAGGAAGAGAATGGATACCCTACTGAGAGGGTTGAACATATGAAATTGGTTTCGGAGCGCTATCTTTTGATAAGTACATATCGACAGGGATTATACGTATTGGATCTGGAAACCGACGAGAAAAAAAATTACTATCTTAATAAAAAAGATTCCGCTGAAACGGCTCCCAGTTATATAAGAGATATAGCAACTGATGAGAAAGGAAATATTTATCTGGCTATGGGGCATGATGGGATTGCCCAATTTGATATTGAAACCGGAGAATTTGAAATATTAGTCGATCAGAAACATAAGGATACGCAAAAAACATTAAATGAGTATTTTTCTGTTCACAAAAAAGGGAATAAGCTTTGGCTAAGCAATTATGCGATAGGATTAGAAAGCTATAACTTACAAACAAAGGAAATAAAGCAATATTCTTCTGTCGAAATTGTAAAAAATGGTGTTATTCTATCACAAAAAATTGTGGATATAACTGATAAAGATTCTTTGCTGTGGTTTGCCACAAGCATGGGGATATTTGCATTTCATCCGGAAAATGAAGAGTTCAAGCATTTCAGTAAACCTGAGGAAAATATTTCGCGACACGAATTTGCTATAGGTGTGAGGGAATTATATAAGGATAAAAATAATGAGCTCTGGCTGGGAACAAATGGTTATGGAGCATACTTTTTTGCAAATAAAACCAAGTATTTTTTTACTGTGAACAATTATCCTTATTCCACGGACAAACCGCATCCCAGTGTTAGAAGTCTATATAAGCAGGGAGACAGCTTATTGGCAAACACTTATGATGGGATTATTTTATATGATTTACAAACTATGCAACATGAGCTTATTCTTCCCGATATGAATATCTATACTATTGCGCCTGAACCTCATGATAAACGAATTCTTTGGATAGGTGACGAAGGAAGTGGTTTATATAAATTGGACAGGTTAAGTTTGCATCTGGACACAATTCCCGCTTCCAATAAAAAAGAAAAAGGAAAATTGCTTGGATCAACAGTTTTTAGCTTATTGCATGACGGAGATTACTTATGGGTGGGAACACAGAAAGCCCTGAACAGGTACAATAAAAATACCGGCGACATTAAATATTATGAACATGACAACATGGATCCCAAAAGTATAAATTACGGGCAGGTATTTAGTTTATACAAGCAAGGTCCGGAACGGTTGTGGGTAGGAACGGATAATGGAGGATTAGGGATATTCAATCCAAAAACAGGAAATGTTCAACGGTTTGCTTATGATCATCAAGACTCTAATAGTTTAGGGCACAATAGAGTTTATTCTGTTTATGAGGATAGTAATGGAAACATCTGGGTTGCTACCAGTGGAGGCCTGAATAAATTTATCAGTGAAGAAGAGGGTTTTAAGCGTTATACAAAGGATGACGGGTTGCCGAACAATGTGGTATATGCAATATTGGAAGATCGTTCGGGAAATTTATGGTTAAGTACGAATCTGGGCTTGTCTGAGTTTAACCCCCGCATGGAAACATTCCGGAATTTTAATATTGATGATGGACTACAGGAAAATGAGTTTAATGCCAGTGCGTATTTTAAATCCCCTGATGGGCAGATGTTTTTTGGCGGAATACAGGGGTTTACATCATTTTATCCTGAGGAGATCAAACTAAACCAGTTTAAACCGGAGGTTGTTTTTACCCAGCTTGTATTAAAAAATCAGCCTGGAATTATTGAGAAACCCATTACAAACAAAAATAAAATCAGATTATCGCACGATAATGCATTTTTCGATATCCGGTTTGTAGCATTAAACTATTATCAGGCAGAAAAAAATCAATATAAATATCGACTGAAAAGGCCTGACTCCAAAACAACAGAATGGATTGATCTGCAAAATGAAAATCACATTAGCTTTTTTGGTATTGAACCGGGCGAATATACATTAGAGGTAAAAGGTTCAAATAATGACGGAGTGTGGAGCGATAGATCAAAAAGTATAGAAATAACAATAGTTCCCCCATTTTGGAAAACCCCTTTTTTCAGGATATCGCTTATCTTATTGGTTTTAGTGCTGATTACTTTAGTTGTTTTGCAGCGGATGCGTAATATGCGCAAGCAGAGAGACAAATTAAAGACAATTGTGGATGCAAAAACCTCTGATCTGAAGCAAACCAACAAATCATTAAAAAATGAAATACAAGAAAGAAAAAAGACAGAGGAACAATTACTGGAGGCCAACCGTACAAAAGATAAGTTCTTTTCCATAATCGGGCACGATCTGAAAAATCCGCTTTCTGCTGTTTTTAGCCTTAGTAAAATTCTTGATGAAGATTATGAACAGATATCTGAAGAAGAAAAAAGAAACGTTATCAAAAATATTCTGGAATCTTCACAAAATGCTTTCAGACTTACCGAAAATATCCTGAACTGGGCAAGAACACAAGTTGGTCAGATGAAATTGGATATAGAGGATATTAACCTCTTTAAACAAATACAAGAAAACATTCAGCTGTATAAATCCGAAGAAAGGAAAAAAGAGATAAGCCTTACCAATAATGTTGATAAGAGTCTGTTTGTTTCGGCAGACCAGAATATGCTTTCAGCTATTTTGAGAAATTTAATCTCTAATGCGATAAAATTTACGCCGCGAGGAGGAGAAATAAGTTTTTCAGCCCGGGAAAATGGTCAGTTTGTGGAAATAACTATAGAAGATAATGGTATTGGAATGGATAAGAAAACGCAACAATCACTCTTTGAGATTAAACCGGGTTCCAGTAGCTTTGGAACGGATAATGAGCCCGGAACCGGTTTAGGAATGCTGATAACAAAGGAATTTGTTGATAGCCACGGAGGACGGATCGCGGTGGATAGCGAGCCCGGGAAAGGAAC
>JBNJGZ010000073.1:9408-10696 GCA_051748065.1 Bacteroidota bacterium | reverse complement strand
ACACACAAAGCCAAAAGACATATTCTTGTTCAGGAATTGCCTATGAAACCTGAATCGTTTATTCACCTGGATATGGTGTTTACTTTTCTTGATAAAGACGCCTGTATGGTTTATGAACCCGTTATACTTAAGCCGAATCGATTGCAAACAGTCCATATTGAAATTGACAACGGCAAAGTATGCAATATCTATCAGGAAGAGAATCTTTTGCAGGGATTAAAAAAACTGGGCATGGATTTAAAACCCATCTATTGTGGCGGGAACAAAGACCTTTGGACGCAAGAACGCGAACAGTGGCACAGCGGAGCCAACTTCCTAAGTCTTGAACCCGGAAAGGTGATTGGCTATGAGCGAAACACTCATACCATAGAAGAGATGAATAACCATGGATTTGAAATCATACCTGCTTTGGACATTATCAACGATAAAGTAAACCTTGAAGACTACAAGCGTGCCGTAATTACTGTAGAAGGCTCTGAACTACCACGAGGAGGCGGCGGAGCACGATGCATGAGTATGCCTGTCAACCGGAAACCGGTAAAATGGTAACTGAATTTTACCGGGTGAAAACCCAATGGCGACGATCTGATAAGGAAGTCTGAAAGCGGTAATCGTTTTCATTGAAAAATTTTATTTCTTCCGGATCAGAGATTTGATTTTTAATGATAAACCGCGCCATCAAGCCTCTGGCTTTTTTGGCATAGATGCCGATCGTTTGAAGCTTCTCCCCTTTCAACTCCTTGAAAACCGGGGTTATGATCTGTAATTCTAATTTTTCTTTTTGGATAACCCTGAAATATTCCTGTGATGCTAAATTAATAATCGTATCATCGCCGGTTTTGTTCAAAGCACGGGTAATTTTGTCGCCCCAGAACTCGTAGAGGCTATTCCATTGTGATGTCTGAAACTTACTTCCCATCTCCAACCGGTAAGGCTGTATCAGATCCATCGGACGTAACATCCCATATAGACCGGAAAGTATAAAAAGATGTTTTTGAGCAAAACTCAGGTCATTTTTGGAAAGACCCTTAGCCTGAAGGCTTTTATAAACATCCCCGTCAAATGCTAAAAGTGCCTGACGGCTATTTTGTGGTGTAAAAGGTGTTTGCCAGTTTTGATAACGTTGCCGGTTTAGCTCTGCAAGGTTCTCTGAGATACCCATCATTTCTTTTAACTCTGACTTTGATCGCTTCCGTAGCTCTTTGATCAATTGTTCACTTTCTTTAAGAAATGCGGGTTGACTATAGTTTTTAAATGGATTTTCCGATTCAAAATCTAACTTTTTAGC
>JBNJGZ010000073.1:0-9308 GCA_051748065.1 Bacteroidota bacterium | reverse complement strand
TAATCATGAAACCAAAACATATAATTTCAGTAGCTTTAATATTATTCGCTATCTTTCAATATTCATGTGAACCTGAACTTAACCTTGACAGATGCGATCTCTGCACAGAGTATGCTCCCGGCGAAGGAAAAGTATTGTTGGATCTTACCATTAATGAGGAAAACCCGGAAGTAATATTTTACACTTATGAAGGGAAAAACACTGATACACCTCCTGTACGGATAGACACAACTACAAGTGAAACAAAAGCTATTTTCCTGAAAACAGAACAACATTACTCGTTTGAGGCCGTATATAACGAGGGAGATAAAGAAATACATGCTTTCGACGGAGGCGAAATAGGCATCAGAGAAATAGAATGCGACGATGAGCCATGTTATTATGCCACTGTTCTAAACATAGATATTAGCTTGATACAAAACTAAAGACTGTCTGCGGGGAGTTTAATATTATACATATCCACTTTCCAGAGTTTTTCATCCGGTATTAATTGCAATTCTTCCGTTGCATTGGCTTCTTTATATTGAACTTTTGCCGAATCATCATAAATCTTAACGTTCGTTATCTTTATCTTCAAATCCGATTTCTCTGGCTGTTCACTGTCGTTTCCGGAAAGTTTATTAAACTGCTCCATAAGCTTTATTGTCTCATTGGATTCTTGTGTAGAATAAACCTGTGCAATACCATAATATCCTAAATCCAATGCATACAAAAATGTTATGGCAGATAACTGAACCTTCCATAAAGGAGCTTCAAGTTGCCATTGATCTTCCTTTTTTACAAAATTAACATTATACTCTTTGTTAATCTTTGCTTTTGCTGAGTCATCAAAAACTGTTATCTCCTGCAATACCGGCTCCGAAGGATAAAAAATTTGATCTTTTCCCTTTACAAAAGGACAAACCTGTAAATAATGTTTTAAAAGCTCTCCTTTACTTCCCGGTATAGATTCAAGCTGTTTGCATTCCTTAGCTTTCAAGGCCTGTGTGAATTGATCATGAGCATTTTTTATTTGCTGTTCCGGGCTTGTACAGGAAGCAAAAAGAAACAGCCCGAAAATCAATGTGAATATTTTCTTGTTCATATAGCTTTTGGTTTTTCAATAAACCACTCTGTGATTTATTGCTGTATTGTTTTCAATGAGTTTCGACACAATTCTGTATAGGGTCTTTTAATTTCCAGTTAAATATTCAAGGCACAAGATAAGTATTTTCCACAAATTTTATTATTTTTATCCCAAAATTTTGGTTCATATAGAAAAAAAGATATACCCATGAAAAAAACTCTTTCCTTTACATTTTTGGCTCTCTTATTAGGGGCAATGCTACCTAATTCTTTATCAGCGCAGAGTACACCCAAAGAACATACTGAGAAATTCTTTTCGATATTTGATAAACAGGGGGTTGATGCTGCAATTGACACCCTCTATTCCACCAATAAGTGGATGACTAAAAATCAAAAGGCGGTAGATAACTTAAAAGAACAAATGGCTCAGGAATTAAACAGTGAAAGTATTGGGAATTATTTCGGACAAGATTTGGTAATAGACAAGCAATTGACAGACAATTACCGTGTATTAAGATACATCGTTAAATTTGAAAGACAGCCCATTAAGTTTACATTTCAATATTACAGGCCAAATAAAGAGTGGAAGATTTATAGTTTCAGATATTCCTTCAGAGTAGCAGAAGAAATAGAAGAAGCTACCACGCTGGAACTTCTTGATATTGAAGAAGAATAAAACTTTTTCCCGTAATTAAAAAGCCTGTTTCTGAGCTTTTTTATTAAACTCTTCCAATAGATAAGGAAGTTCGTGGTAATTAACGATTTTCACATTTTTATAATAATAGTGAATAATATCTTTATACGTATACCCTTTCCGAACCATATTAATGGCTCCTTCCTGGCACATTCCTACGCCGTGTCCGAATCCTTTCCCGTTAAAAACAATCATGCTATCCTTTACAGAGACAGAAAACAAGGTGGACTTCAAATCCAAGTCCCGGCGTATTTTTTTTAAAGGAATACTATCAGCCAGGAATATTTTCCGCTGATCCTGCTCGAAAGCCAAAATTTTATCTAAAGCTCCATCTTCGGTTAAATCATAATCGTAATTATTCTCTAAATATTTCAGCCATTCAGATTTCTGCATTTTGTAGGTCCATTTCGCATGAGGCATATCAGAACAAAACGTATCTTTTATCGATTTAAGATAGGGAGTCGCTATACTCCAGACATCCTCGGAATTAACGGTTTGTCCGCCACAATTGGAATGAAAAGATGCTGATATCATGCGCTTACTCTCATCGGTAATAACCTCTCCTGATGTACGCATCGCAGCCAACAAGATATCGCTATTTTTCGCTTTTCCTTTATAAACCTGACAGTGCACACCATCACAAAGGTTAAAACCTTCTTCCGCGTGTTTTTTATGATTATTCAATGCATATGTCCTGCATGTAATGGCCTGAACCTGGTAAAACTCCACATCTTTACTGCTCCCCCCTCCTTCTGACTGCACCACACCAGCCACATAGTGTTCTAATCCCACATGATTGACAATTTTAAGATATCCGCCGTCTGCAGTTATTTTCAAGTCATCATCGTACATGCGGCCGGATAAATTACTGTTTCCCGGATTGATCCGGAAACTGTTCATAAAACTTTCTCCGCGGAAGGCAATCGCATGATAATCTCCTAAAACACTATCTGCTGTGGTAACAAGAACTCTTCCATCTTCAGCTTTGATATATAGCTGAACGCCCGGAGAATAAGTCCCCAGGTGATCATAATCTCCCTTTAACCGGTATTTTCCCGAAGTAGCCTGAAGAGATATGCTTGTAATATCCTGCTGATAAAATAACGCTACATCCAGGTTTACCGCATAAGCGGAAACAGATAAAAGCAAGCTAAAGAAAAATAGTATAATTTGCTTAAGCATAATTTATTGACTATCCAAAACGAAACGTTGATAATTAATTACCGGAGAGTTGCCATTGATCTTCTCCTATTATCAACCGAATTAATTTAACTGTCGCAAATATAATGAGTTTTACCATCTTGGAAATATCCTTTTAGGCAAGTTTAGAAAAATCGCAATAAAATTTCTATCCTGTCTGTAGCTATTAAGAATAGCTTGTATTATTCTTGCATTCAGCTTAAGTCAGACACAGCCCTGCCGAAAAGGCCGGATATTTGACCTGATATTTATACTGATTAATGACAAAAAAAAAATACCACAGGATAAACCGGCAGTCCATCTAAAAACCACTGCCCATTTTGCACTTTATGGTTTAATTTGGTTCGTTTTGTAAATATAAAGGGAAATATTGTTTGATTTCGGTTTTGTCATTTGATGATTTCATCTGTTCATAATTTTTATTAAATCGGTCAGATGTTTACCCCGTCATTTATTCGGGGGAGCTCGCCATAACATATCATCTTCCAACCATACGGTTTTCAATTTCATTATAATCATCTACGTGTGTCAAAATTTTTGTTATTGTTATGGCTCGGTTCGTGTTTTAACACACCATATATCTGCGCATTAAACACCATTTATTGCAAATAATAATCAACAAAGTTATTTAGGTTTTTAGACAGTCTGACGTGTCGTAGCTATGAGGCGTGGGGCATTTAGAAGCACTTTACTGTCCTCCTGCGACAAAAGTAGCCACGAAGAACGAACCATGCAGAAACCACTGCCCGCCCCATGTTTTCTTAGGTGCTGTTTTGGGCTGGTTTTCTTCTTATAAGAAAGAATAGTCGCCAGAGCCATTAAAATTTGTAAGGGTAATAGTTACTTTCCATGTACCTGCGATACCTGAAGAACTTGTACCATCTGCATCTTGGGGTCCTGTTCCTGCTGTTAAGGTCCTGTCAACAACTGTTGTTCCGTCTGCATCTTTCAAAATTAATTGAAAAGTTCCACGTGATGCATCTATTGTCATATCCCATCCAGCTGTAGTTTTAGTGTTCTCAAAAGACCAGGTTTTTGTTGCTGAACCCCCATCTCCACTAACGTCTCCTGACTTGTTTTGTGGTTCGTTAACGTTGATAGTAGCGAATTGGTCGTCTTTTTCACAAGATGACAAGACAGTAGTCATAATTCCTATAAGGATAAATAAGAATATTACTTTCATTTTTTTTATCGTTTTCATTTTCTTTTTATTTTAAATTCGCTACTCGTAAGGCTTTTCTGAGCCCCCCGTTTCTCAGAGTGGGTTCTGGCCTCAACTTTTTTGGTAAAATGTACTTTTTTTCTCTCATTATTTATACAGGCTTATAGTGAAGGCTTTAAGATTACAAAATCCGGAACTACTTTGACAGAAACCAACGTTCAACTTCTTTTTCTTTACCGCTTGTATGAGTTATACTAAAAATAAAGTTTGTTTCTGAAAATTCTTCAATGTCATAAATTGTAGTTGAACCATTTTCTGTTAATTCCAGTTTTTCATCAGTATTTGTCCAGGTAAAATCACCACCTATAAAATTCCCCCCTATGTCTGTACCAGTGCCGTCTTTTTTAAATTCAATTTTTCCCTGATCAGTACTTTCGCTTTCTCCTTGCAATACTCCATCTGAATATGTTTTTTGAACGTACCTGTCCAGTTCCCAGGTACCAACTATCCAGTCTTCAATTTTTTCATCATCTTTACTACAACTGGTAAAAACTGAGAGTATGGCAAATAAAAAGATTGCGGCTGTTAATGTTACTTTCTTCATATGTTTAAATTTTGTTCTGTGTTCCTTGTTCTTTGTTCGTTGTTCCGTGCTCGTTGTTTGTCCGTTAATTTCCCTAATTACACACCAATTAACGCGGATTTAGTGTATTCTTATTCGCAAATGTAATTCATAATTCGTAATTCAAGATGCCCATCACCGCACTCTCGCATAAACGCCAACTTGCCGCTTCGTGTTTAATCATTCACCTGTGTGTCGAAAAAATTTGTCGCCATGGAGGTTTCATTTATTATTTCGGTATTCTGCTTATAGCGTCATATTATGCAGAAAAACTCACCCCGATTCCAACGGGGTTCGTTTTATGTGTTTTTAGAAATTATATCCAATTGTTCCCTGCAACCATCTGTTTTTATACTTAGGGCTGCTTGATGTACCATCACCATGGTTACTTTGAATATCCCAACCCGCACGAGCACCTAAAATAATATGATCTATATTTATATCCACTCCTGCGACAAAACCCAAAATATTTTTACGAATATTGTCATTTTCAAATTCTTGCTCTTGTGAGAAGCTTACATTTGAATTCGTAAAATCATCATTTTGACTTAACAAGTAAGAATATTGAGGTCCTGCAACAATCGTTATAAATTCAGAAGGTTTCAATGAAATTTGGAGGGGAACATCTATGTATGATGTAGTTCTGGTAAATTCGTAATCGCTGCCCAGTAACTGTCCTTCTCCTTTAAAACCTTTTTGAGAAAACAATATCTCAGGTTGTACTCCTAAATAGTTGTTAATTGGAATACCCAAAACAAGACCACCTGCAAATCCAAATTTCGCATCTGCAGAAAATTCTTCAGTATCCGAATTGTATACATTGGAGTAATTCAATCCGGCTTTTAATCCAAACTGCAGGTTTCCCCGGTTATCAATTTCTCCATCTTGTGCCATTCCCATGCTTGTAATAGACATGAAAATTACTGCTGCTAAAATCTTTAATTTTTTCATTTTTTTAATATTTAATTTGTAATAGAATTATTACTCAACAAAAATAACATTGATTGCAATGAAACCTGTTACATACTGAAAGGAGAAAGTTACATAATTCACATATTTTCAATATTCTCATTCCATTTTTGTTTCAAACACCTGTAAAATATGAAGTTTAAACCCTGTGATTTTGTATCTTTCATCAATTCGGATCGTTTCGCTAAGTGTAAACCAAATTAAGCGACTTGCTCATATCCACTTTTTATAACTGTAGATAACATCTTAAAGCGAATATTTGCCTTTATAGTATTATTGGTATGTGCCGGAATAATTATGGATTGCCCCGTTTCTACTTGAATAGAGTTTCCATCAATTATGATCTCAGCTTTCCCGTCGATTATTTGTATAAAGTTGTCGAAGCGCGATAACCTCTCGGTAAGGGCTTCGCCGGTATCAAAGGAAACTGCGCTTATTTTTCCGGTTGTTTTCTTAATTATCGTTCGAATAACCACTGCGTTTGGAACATACTCGATTATCTCAACAATAATGGACATTGTTCCTTTTTCTAATTCTATATCTTTCATTTTTTCTGCTTTCTTTTAATTTGAAGTTCTTGCTTTTGCAATTTCCCTTACTCTCGCAGACAATAATTTTTTTAAGATTTATTACTTATGTAGAGAAAAGCAAAAAGCAGTAGTTCCATCAGGGAGCTACTGCTTTTTATCGTTGGTGATTTAACACTATTATGGTTGCGTGACAACGTTTCCGTCAAGCACAATTGCTGTTTGCGCGAGTGCCCGACCATTTATTGAAGCACCCGTTTGAAGGGTAATACCTGTCTTGGATAAGATAACTCCTTCAAAATGTGAGTTTGTTCCAAGAGTAACTTCTCCAGCCACCTGCCAGAAAATGTTTTCAGCTTTAGCACCTCCACTTAAAGTAATATTAACATCCGAGCTCATGGTTAAATTTTCTGCAATTTGAAATACCCATACATCCGTTGAACTACCTGAAATGGTAACATCAGCAGGGATAGTAACAGTATTGGTCCACTTGTAGGTGCCAGGTATTAATGTTTTACTACCAATGTTTCCTGTACCTAACTCTAAGAAATCAATTACTGAGCGACCAGCAGCATTGTTGTATGCTGTATTCATATTGTTTACCGCAGTGGTAAGATTTATGGGAGTAGGATCTGCCATATCGGCAGCAAATACTTTACCGGAAACCTGGGCAGATGTGGCGTATCCTGTAAAATCAGTTAATGCCAACCCGGTGATATACGACGTTGCTGCAGGGCTGAGACCTAAATCACCGCTTATTGCAGAAGTACCGCTGTTATTAATAGCCGTTTTAGAAAGGATTGCATAATCACCTCCGCTTCCCAGATCAACTCTCTGAGGAACAGTAGCAGACCCACCTGTTGTGAAAGACCAACCATAGTTATTTGCCAGGCTTTTTCCATTAAGGTTTTGTGCCGACGTAGTTATAGTTGCAGTATAATCATCAACTGCATTAAAAGGTACTGAAGGAATGAAAGTAGCTTCTTTTCCAGAGTATTCTACAGTTCCTGTAATATTTACTGTTCCTTGCTTAACGGTAAACGAAGAAGTATTAATTGTAGAGGACTCCATAGCCTCGCTGAACGTTACCACAACACTATTGTTGCGAGCAACGTTTGCTTCATTACTTTGAGGATTGGTTGACGTAATAGTAGGTGTTGAACCTTTGTCTATATTATCTTCATCCTTTTCACATCCGGCAGCCATTAACACAACAAAGGTCATCGCTAATACCGGAAATAATTGTTTTAGTTTTAGTTTCATTTTTTGTTTTTATTTAATTATTTATAGTTAATTGATTAGTTTAATTCTGAGTAATTTAAAAAATATACCGGATAGACAATGCGCCACCACCGCCCCAAAAACCTGAATATCCAAAAAGGTTGAAAGCAGGTTTCCAGTCAACACTTAAATTAAAAGGTATTTCTACAAAATTGTATTCCATACCTAATATTCCATCAATTCCAATGACAGTGTACGATTTTTCATCATCTCCCCATTTCGCATTATTTCCGTCCCAGAAACCAATATGTCCGCCAAATCCGGCGTACCAGTTCAGGCGATCGGTTTGAAATGCTCTGCCGTGAATTTCGTAAAGTCCTGTTATTTCAAGTCCTTCCCAGCGACTTGCAATTATTCCTTCAAAAGCTGCTTTTGAAGAAACAAAATGTTTTATGGTTACTCCATTATCAAATCCTCCGCGGAGGCCTATACCTGTTTTGTAATCCTGAGCATTGCTGAAGGAAAATAAAAAAAGGGTTAATACAATGGTAAATGCAATTTTTTTCATCTGTTTATAATTTTGATTTTAATGGTCAGATGTTTACCCCGTCATTTATGCGGGGGAGCTCGCCATGACACAGCATCTTCCAACCATACAGTTATTTATTTTATTATAATCATGCGTGTGTGTCTAAATTTCTGTCATGGCTCGGTTCATCTGTTTATAATTTTTTTTTGATCCTACTGTTTGGCTTTTCGGTTTTGCCCTGACTATTTTCCTGAGTCAGTAAGGTGTGATTATTTCATTTTAGTTTTACAATGATAAGCTACTAAACAAGGAAAACTGTTACATAAATCAATAAAAAACTTACATATATCACTGTTATTCACACCAAATTATATCCGATACTGCTTGTATGAAGGATTTGAGAGATGAGTTAATCTTAAATAATTGGGAAAGGAGAAAAGGATATGGTTACATATCCTCCAGATTACCTTTACGTTTTTCTTTCAGCTTTTTATAGAAAGAAGGGTTAAGTCCGGTGATTTTCTTGAACTGATTAGAAAAGTGTGCAACACTGCTATACTGAAGTTTGTAAGATATTTCGGATATGTTAAGTTCGTCGTAAAGTATTAGTTCTTTTGCCTTTTCAATTCTGTGAGTTATCATGTATTGCTGTAGTGTGATACCTTTTACCTCTGAGAAAAGATTTGACAGGTAAGTGTAATCGTATCCAAGTTTTTCGCTTATATAATCGGAGTATTTAATCTCCGGCAGTTCATCGGAGTAATGGATCATTTCTATAATTACAATTTTTATCCGCTCAACTATGATACTTCTTTTATCATCAAGTAACTCCAGACCCGATTTAAGCAGGTTTTGCCTGAGTTGCTCGCGTTGCTCCGTGGTAATATCTTCCAATAACTCAACCACTCCCAGGTCTACCGTCAAATATTTAATATTCAATTTGTTAAGCTCTTCTATTACCATTAACTTGCACCGAAGGCTAACCATATATTTTATGTAAAGTTTCACGCTGTTTTTTGGAGTTATCAGCATATGTAAGTAGTATTTTATGTGTACACCTATGAGTTAAGAAGAGTTCAAATTTAAGAAATCTTTTTTACTTTCTTTTCAAGGCTAAAGATAAATATTAATATTGTAAAATTCAGAAAAATAAACATGTTTGAAACTCTTAACAAAAATTCATTGCTTTTTTGCAATCCTGAATAAAGCTGCATCACAGTATCATCCATAATATTATTTACTAAGATGCGTTATTATTTTATTCAAACCCCATTAAACGTTCTTCCCATGAAAAAAGCATTGATTATTATTTCACTTGC